>CAIWXY010000036.1 GCA_903916775.1 uncultured Actinomycetes bacterium | reverse complement strand
CATCGACAAGTGCTTCTACAACCCAGAGAGAAGATGAATCACGAAGTGATGGGTTCTTCTGCTTTGCGTTGTTCACTGCTGAATTCAAAAGTGTGAAGAGATCTTCACCAACCTCTTGAGGAGCAAACTTCAGCGTTGTCAGCGCAACATCAACACGCTCTCCGCGGATCAAGTTGACCACACGACGAGCCTTTTGAGGTGTTACGCGAGTGTTGCGCAGTACTGCTTGCGCGACGATTGCGTCAGTTGGATTCGTTGCTTTTGGTGTATTAGCCACGTGAAGCTCTCCGATCATCCTTGACGTGTCCCTTGAATGTACGTGTTGGAGAGAACTCACCGAGCTTGTGTCCAACCATATTTTCAGTGACGAAAACTGGAACGTGCTTGCGGCCGTCGTGAACGGCGATGGTGTGGCCAATCATTGAAGGGATGATCATTGAACGGCGAGACCATGTCTTGATGACATTCTTGGTGTTCGCATCGTTTTGAGCATCAACCTTCTTTTGAAGATGACCGTCCACAAATGGACCCTTTTTAAGACTGCGTGGCATTTGTAGTCGCTCCCCTATCGCTTCTTGTTCGACTTACGACGACGGACAATAAGTGCATCGCTCGCCTTTTTCTTGCGCGTGCGACCTTCTGGCTTACCCCAAGGTGAAACTGGGTGACGTCCACCGGAAGTCTTACCTTCACCACCACCGTGTGGGTGGTCTACCGGGTTCATAACAACACCACGAACAGTTGGACGTACGCCTAACCAGCGCTTACGACCAGCTTTTCCGTAGTTGATATTTGATTGCTCTGCGTTTCCAACTTCACCAACAGTTGCGCGGCAACGAACATCGACGTTACGAATTTCACCTGATGGCATACGAAGTTGTGCGTATGGGCCATCCTTAGCAACAAGCTGAACACTTGCGCCTGCTGAACGAGCGATCTTTGCTCCGCCACCTGGACGAAGTTCGATTGCGTGAATGACAGTACCTACTGGGATATTGCGAAGTGGCAAGTTGTTGCCTGGCTTGATATCCGCTGATGGACCGTTCTCGACCTTGTCGCCTTGGTTGAGCTTGTTCGGTGCAATGATGTAGCGCTTTTCGCCATCTGCGTAATGCAAAAGAGCGATACGAGCTGTGCGATTTGGATCGTATTCGATATGAGCAACCTTTGCTGGGATGCCATCTTTATCGTTACGAGTGAAATCGATCAGACGGTAAGCACGCTTGTGACCGCCACCTTGGTGACGAACAGTGATCTTTCCAGATGCGTTACGGCCGCCCTTTGAGTGGATTGGACGAACCAATGACTTCTCAGGAGTTGTGCGTGTGATTTCTGCGAAATCAGGAACGCTAGCGCCGCGCTGACCAGGAGTGGTCGGCTTGAGTTTACGTAATGCCATTTTTTATCTTCCTCTTCTTCTTCTAGCCCCGCTCCCTTAGGAGACAGGACCTCCGAAGATGTCGATGCGGTCGCCGGCAGCAACGTGCACGATCGCACGCTTGGTGTCGTTGCGCTTACCAAAACCCTTGGCAGTGCGAAGACGCTTGCCCTGACGGTTCATTGTGTTGACGCTCAATACCTTGACATTGAATACCTTCTCAACAGCGATCTTGATCTCTGTCTTGTTAGCATCCTTTGCAACAAAGAATGTGTACTTGTTCTGATCTAGCAATCCGTATGCCTTTTCAGAGACAACTGGAGCTAGGAGTACGTCGCGATGGTCCTTCATGCGGACACCTCTACTACTTCTGATTCACGTGCTACGGCAACTGCTGCCTTAGCTGGGCCGGCGATGAATTCGCGGATCGCGCTCTCTGAGAAGACGATGTCATCAGCGATGAGAACGTCGTATGCATTGAGTTGATCGTTGACGATGAGGTGAAGGTTGTCTGCGTTGCGAAGTGAACGCCATGCAACATCTTCATTACGTGAGAGAACGACAAGAACATTCTTGCGATCTGAAAATTGACGAACCGCAGAGATTGCACCACGTGTTGTTGGTGTCTCTGTGATTGATGAGACGCAGTGGATGCGATCTTCGCGTTGGCGATCTGAAAGAACTCCACGAAGAGCCGCTGCAATCATCTTCTTTGGTGTGCGTTGATCGTACTTACGAGGTACTGGACCATGTGAAACACCACCGTGACGCTGCAAAGGAGCACGGACAGAACCCTGACGGGCACGACCTGTTCCCTTCTGCTTGAAAGGCTTCTTACCTGAACCAGAAACTTCAGCGCGAGTCTTTGCCTTCGCTGTACCAGAGCGAGCTGCTGCGAGTTGAGCAACAACTACTTGGTGGATAAGCGGAATGTTTGTCTGCGCATCGAAGATCTCTGAAGGAAGATTGACGTCGCCAACCTTCTTGCCTTCAGCGCTCTTGATATCGATTGTCAAAGCCATGGCTTATGCACCTGCCTTTTTTGTAATAGTTTCTGAAACAGCCTTCTTCGCAGCTGAGCGAAGGAACACTGTTGAGTTGGTAGCACCAGGAACGGCACCACGAACCAAAATCAGATTCTTCTCTGTATCTACAGAATGGATGAGCAAGTTCTGTGTTGTAACTGTCTCTACACCCATGCGGCCCATCATGCGCTTTCCCTTGAAAACGCGACCTGGTGTTGTGCGGTTACCGATAGAACCTGACATGCGGTGCTTACGGTCTACACCGTGAGAAGCTCCGATACCAGAGAAGCCGTGACGCTTCATAACACCAGCAGATCCCTTACCGCGGGATGTACCAGTTGCATCGATCAATTCACCGGCAGCAAATACATCTGCGCCAAGCTCTTGTCCGACTGAATAAGAATCAACGTTCGCTGTGCGAAGTTCTGCAACCTCGGAACGTGGTGTAACGCCAGCCTTGGCGAAGTGTCCAGCCTCAGGCTTGTTTACTTTGCGAGGATCAACAGCACCGAATGCGAGCTGGACAGCTGTGTAGCCATCATTCTCGAGTGTGCGGATCTGGGTAACGATGTTTGAGCCAACAGCAACAACTGTTACTGGAACGATCTTGTTATTTGCATCGAAGACCTGGGTCATTCCGAGCTTCTTGCCAAGGATTCCCTTGATTGCAGAGCCCTGTGATTGTGTAGTAGTCATGTGTCAGGTCCCCTTACAGCTTAATCTCAATGTCGACGCCAGCTGGGAGATCGAGACGCATCAATGAATCAACAGTCTTAGGTGTTGGATCGATGATGTCGATGAGGCGCTTATGTGTGCGCATCTCGAAGTGTTCGCGGCTGTCCTTGTACTTGTGAGGAGAGCGAATAACACAGAAGGTGTTCTTCTCTGTTGGCAGCGGAACGGGACCTGCGACAGTTGCACCAGTGCGCTCAACAGTCTCAACGATCTTCTTCGCTGATGTGTCGATCACTTCGTGGTCGTAAGCCTTGAGCCGAATGCGGATCTTTTGTCCCGCCATCGTCTTTCTCCTTCATCTAGTTACTACTTAATAATCTTTCAAAACTCTTGCAAATCTCTTTAGTTCTGTCTTACTTCTCTTCCTAAGTAGAGCGGCTGTTACACCGCTCTACTCGAACAGGAGGAGTCTTGCTAGTAATTAGCTAGTTATTAACCAGTAATTACTTGTTGATCTTTGTAACGCGACCAGCACCTACAGTGCGGCCACCTTCACGGATAGCAAAGCGAAGGCCTTCTTCCATAGCGATTGGTTGGATGAGAACAACGCTCATCTCAGTGTTATCGCCAGGCATGACCATCTCTGTACCTGAAGGAAGTGTTACAACACCGGTCACGTCAGTTGTACGGAAGTAGAACTGTGGACGGTAGTTGTTGAAGAATGGTGTGTGACGTCCGCCTTCATCCTTTGAAAGGATGTATGCGTTCGCGTTGAACTCTGTGTGAGGTGTGATTGAACCAGGCTTAACGACAACCTGACCACGCTCTACATCTTCACGCTTTGTTCCACGGAGTAGAAGTCCAACGTTCTCGCCAGCCTGACCTTCGTCAAGAAGCTTACGGAACATTTCTACGCCTGTAACAGTTGTCTTCTGTGAATCTGGACGGATACCAACGATTTCAACTTCTTCGTTGACCTTGACGATACCGCGCTCAATACGACCGGTAACAACAGTTCCGCGACCTGTGATTGTGAAGACGTCTTCAACTGGCATAAGGAATGGCTTATCAACTTCACGCTCTGGCTGTGGGATGTATGCATCGACTGCATCCATGAGCTGCATGATTGTCTCAACCCACTTTGGATCTCCTTCGAGAGCCTTCAGTGCTGAGATGCGAACGATTGGTGTGTCATCGCCTGGGAACTCGTACTTAGAAAGAAGTTCACGAACTTCCATCTCAACGAGCTCAAGAATTTCTTCATCATCGACCATGTCAGACTTGTTAAGAGCAACAACGATAGATGGAACGCCAACCTGACGAGCAAGGAGAACGTGTTCCTTGGTCTGAGGCATTGGTCCGTCTGTTGCAGCTACTACGAGAATCGCGCCGTCCATTTGAGCAGCACCGGTGATCATGTTCTTGATGTAATCGGCGTGGCCTGGGCAGTCAACGTGTGCGTAGTGACGCTTCTCTGTCTGGTACTCGATGTGAGCAATAGAGATTGTGATACCGCGTTGACGCTCTTCTGGTGCCTTATCGATCTGATCGAAAGGTGTGAAAGGGTTTACATCTGGGTACTTATCGTGCAACACCTTTGAGATAGCAGCGGTAAGAGTGGTCTTACCGTGATCGATGTGCCCGATGGTGCCGATGTTGACGTGCGGCTTATTGCGCTCGAACTTGGCTTTTGCCACTTTTTCCTCCTGTTTGTCTTGCTGATCAGTTCCTGTTAGATCTGACCAACTTGGTTATTGGTTTTTTTCTTTTTAGAAAAACTTAGTGATTATTCTCCGCGAACCTTTGCGATGATTTCCTTCGCAACGGCTTGTGGAACCTCTGCGTATGAATCAAATGTCATGCTGTAGCTAGCGCGACCTTGAGTTCTTGAGCGAAGATCTCCGACATAGCCGAACATCTCAGACAAAGGAACGGTTGCGGTTACAACACGAGCACCTGAACGCTCATCCATAGACAAGATTTGTCCACGACGAGAGTTGAGATCGCCGATGACATCGCCCATGAAATCTTCTGGAGTAACAACTTCAACGCTCATAACTGGCTCAAGGATTACTGGACCAGCAAGCTTTGCAGCTTCGCGGAAGCCAGCAATACCGGCAATCTTGAAGGCAAGTTCTGAAGAGTCAACGTCGTGGTAAGCACCATCAAGCAGCGTTACTTGAACATCCACCATTGGATATCCAGCAAGTGGACCAGCCTGCATTGCTTCTTGGCAACCAGCATCTACTGATGGGATGTATTCACGAGGAACACGTCCACCTGTGATCTTGTTGACGAATTCGTAATGCTTCTCAGTTGCATCAAGGATTGGCTCAAGTGCGATCTGAATCTTCGCGAACTGTCCAGAACCACCTGATTGCTTCTTGTGTGTGTAATCGTGACGAGCAACTGTCTTGCGAATGGTTTCGCGATAAGCAACTTGTGGCTTACCAACGTTTGCCTCAACCTTGAACTCGCGACGCATACGGTCGACAAGGATTTCTAGGTGAAGTTCGCCCATACCAGAGATGATTGTCTGGCCTGTCTCTTCATCAGATTGAACGTGGAATGTTGGATCTTCTTCAGCAAGGCGCTGAATAGCGATACCGAGCTTCTCTTGGTCAGCCTTTGTCTTTGGCTCAATAGCAACCGAAATAACTGGATCCGGGAAGTCCATTGATTCAAGAATGATTGGCTTATCTGGATCGCAGAGTGTGTTTCCTGTTGTGGTG
>CAIWXY010000035.1 GCA_903916775.1 uncultured Actinomycetes bacterium | reverse complement strand
TCTGCGCAAATGCATCGAATGGAGTTGGTTGATCGATCGTTCCGTAGACAAAGAATGGGTCGTAAGAATCATTGGATAAAAATCCGAGCCCATGTGTCATCTCGTGAATGATGATGGACTCCAAGTCGTATTCATTACTTGGACAGTTGCCATCGGTGCCTAGATAGAAACTACTTGCCATTGTGGAGTTTATGTTGATTTGGATTTCAGGGTTATTTGGATCTAAATCTTTACCGGCTAGAGCGTTTGCCATCGCAGACGGATACCAAATTGATGGGTCTGGTGCTCCGTTAAATCCCTGGAAGAAGTTAACTGGGCTTGCAGATGCAAGAATGCCACCTGCCCCTTCAGCAACGTAATGCGCATTGACACTTACTGGAACACTCGATTGCCAATATTGCGCCCAAATATTTACTGCTGCTTGAACTGCATCTTGTTCGGCTTGCGGAACATCGGTATAGGTGACATTGATTGTGCTCTGAGCTGTGGAGCGTTTATATCTCCCGGTGTCACCACTTCCATCAATCGAGGTGAGATGCGCGCTCGTTTTTTGAGCTGGCCCGGCATAGGTATTAGCCCATCCAGCTGGAATCTCGCGGAATGAAAGAGCGTGAGAGGGCGATAATCCAATGAGTAGCGATGCCCCAACTCCAGCCGCGAGAAGCGCGCTTTTAAGACGGACCCGGGCTCGCATAAGGCAAAATCTTAGTCTTCTGGAAGGATAGGCACCATGTCCCAACCCAAGTCAGTGGTGGTCTACTCCCGCAGGGGATGCCACCTTTGCGAAGAGGCGCTCTCCACGTTGACCACTCTACGATTACAGGCTGGCCCGAGCACCTTTGAGGTCTCAGAAATCTTTATAGATGGTGACAGTGACTTAGAAGTTAAGTATGGCGACCAAGTTCCCGTAATAGTGATCGATGGGAAGGTCCACGATTTTTACAGAGTGGACCCCGAGCGCTTCTTAGGAGCGATTTCCAAATAGCACATCATCGGCATCGATAATTCGATAGGCATAACCTTGCTCGGCCAAGAAACGTTGACGATTGGCAGCAAAATCTTGATCAACAGTATCTCGCGCAACAAGTGAATAGAAACGTGCACCACGGCCATCTGCTTTAGGTCGCAACACTCGCCCAAGTCGCTGAGCTTCTTCTTGACGTGAACCGAATGTTCCTGAAACCTGGATTGCTATGGTTGCATCAGGCAAGTCGATAGAAAAGTTTGCAACCTTGGAGACAACGAGGCACTTAATCTCACCTGCTCGATAGAGGTTAAACAACCGCTCTCGCTCTTTCACGGGAGTGTCACCTTTAATAACTGGCGCACCAAGATCTTCTCCTAGTGCATCAAGTTGATCCAGGTATTGTCCAATGACGAGCACCTGTTCTTCTTCATGCTGCTTTGCAAGTGCTACTGCAACTTTATGTTTTGTAGCAGTGGTGGAGCAGAAGCGATAGCGATCTTCAACTTCTGCCGTTGCATAGTTAAGTCGTTCTGCATCTGTGAGTGTGACTCGTACTTCTACGCAATCCGCCGGAGCGATGTAGCCCTGTGATTCAATCTCTTTCCATGGAACGTCAAAACGTTTTGGACCTATGAGCGAGAAGACCTCGCCTTCCATTCCATCTTCCCGAACCAAGGTTGCTGTAAGCCCTAGTCGACGTCTTGATTGGATATCGGCTGTAAACCGAAAGATCGGCGCAGGCAATAGATGCACTTCGTCATAGATGATCAAGCCCCAGTCGATGGCATCAAAGAGATCGAGGTGGCTATAAAGCCCATTTCTACGCATCGTCATCACCTGATAAGTGGCGATTGTTACTGGGCGAATCTCTTTTTTAGCTCCCGAATATTCACCGATCTCATCTTCATGAAGCGTGGTGCGTCGCAAAAGCTCATCGCGCCACTGGCGAGCTGCCACAGTGTTTGTCACAAGAATGAGAGTCGTTGCTTTTGCATGGGCCATTGCAGCAGCACCAACAATTGTTTTGCCAGCACCACAGGGGAGTACAACTACTCCTGAACCACCATGCCAAAAGCCTTCAGCGGCCATCGCTTGATATTTGCGAATAGACCAGCCTTCTTCACGCAGTGCGATCTCGTGATGCTCGCCATCAACGTACCCCGCAAAATCTTCAGCTGGCCATCCAAGTTTGAGCAAGGCCTGCTTCAAGAAACCGCGCTGGCCTGGGTGAACAATGATCGTCTCATCATCTAATTGGAGTCCGAGCATCGGTGCAATCTTTTTGCCGCGAGTTACTTCCTTGAGAACTGCAGGATCGTGCGAGACAAGTACGAGCCCGTGTACAGGGTGTGCTTCTAGTCGCAAACGACCATAGCGCGACATCGTTTCGGCAATATCGACAAGGAGCGCATGCGGTACTGCAAAGCGTGAATACTTGAGCAAGGTATCGATGACATGCTCGGCATCGTGTCCTGCTGCGCGTGCATTCCACAGGCCCAGTGGAGTGAGTCGGTAGGTATGAATATGTTCTGGAGATTTTTCGAGTTCAGCGAATGCTGCAATGGCTCTTCTGCAATCATCAGCAAGGAGATGATCTACATCGAGAAGTAGAGTCTTATCTGATTGAACAATTAGTGGACCATCACTCACTTAAGGAGCTCCTTAATAAGACCAGCTAGTAGTGAGATTCGGGTAGGAATTGAACTTGCAAGAATATGTTCATGCGCTGCATGTGCGCCATCTCCGACTGCACCTAGTCCATCCAGGGTTGGGGCTCCAGCAGCCGCAGCAAAATTACCGTCACTGGCACCGCCGACTGATGCGCTTCCGATAGGAGCCATGCCCAGCTGGGCCGCCACTTTTTCTAGAGTCTCATAGAGCGCAGCAGTGGATGCCAGCTCAAGTGGTGGGCGATTAATGCCTCCGACAATCTCGATTCGAGCTTCTGGATGCATAGGTTTTAAATCATTGATAGCTGCGTCAATTCGTTCTAATTCTGAATATAAGAATGAACGTGAATCGATATCAAGTTCGGCAAGTGCTGGAACAGTATTTGTAGTAGAACCAGAGCGCATAAGAGTGGGGACGACAGTGGTGCCATGGCTCTGATCATTGAGTTTCATGACCTGCTCAACAATTCGCGCAATTTCGATAGTGGCGTTGATGCCTTTTTCTGGTTCGAGTCCAGCATGCGAAGCGCGGCCATGAATAACAATGTGGTACATCGACGTACCCTTGCGCCCAATTTTTGCTTTGCCATCAAGAGATGCTTCCAACACTAAAACCGCACGCGCACTCGAAGCTAGTCGCTGAATTAACTTACGTGAAGATTTACTACCAGTCTCTTCATCACTCGTCGCAATCAACGCAACTTTGGTGTGAGCATCTGGGATCTCCTTGAGGCTATAGAGTGCTTGAAGGAAGCCTGCCTTCATATCAAAGATGCCCGGTCCTGCGATCTCATCACCATTGATCTGCCATAGCGGCAGAAACGAATCAATTGGCCAGACAGTGTCGAGGTGAGCAAGCAGAATGATTTCAGGTTCTTTTGAGCCCCACCAAAACACTGGACGTTCTTCTTCAATCACTATCTGTGCGGGATGAGGAAGATTGCTTGCACTAATCTCGACTGCCAATTCCATGACCTTGCGGATCGCTTCAAGATCCTCACTCGGCGATTGCGTGCGAACGAGTTTTTCTAGGTCAGCTAGGAAAGTAGCGGTGGTCATAGGTCTAAGTCTGCCGTATTTCCGCTACTCGGCGAGGCTTACGCCGGTAATACGAGGAATTCTGAAGTGGATTATCTCTCCCGAGCTATGGTCAAAAGCCACCAAAGTGCCTAGCGAGATGGACTTTGGCTCAATCATGCGATTGGAGACGCCGCCGTTTGTATCGGCATAGCCGATGGTGAGTGTGGAGCGCTCGGCAATGTAATGATGCAGGAGCTCCACTGTTTCGTTGGCAGAAGTGCGCGGAACTTCACGTGGCTTATGAGATGTCGCTTTCTCACCCACACGTAGTGAACGTAGCGCCGCATCGATGGCAACATCGAGTGGAGCTGCGGGTTCGGTAAGTGAGCGAGGTGGTTTTGGCCGAGATTTAGAGCGGCGAAGCTTTGGTGCAGAAACCAATACACCTGTTGCATTCTCGGCTGCTGGCAAATATCCGGCTTCGCGTAGTGCGCTGATCAACTCTGCGCTCTCACACTCTGCAATGAGAACTTGTGGAGCTAATTTACGGAGCCCAAAACCATCGAGCGTGCGATCATGAATTATCTGGGCGATAAGCCCTTCGTCTTCACAGCGAATATAGGAAGTAGCGACGCCAACTCGTAGCCGACCATGACGCTTTGCTACATCGGCGATGAGGTATTCGAGTGGCTGAGGCATCGGAGTCTTAGATGTCTTTCTTAGGAAATCAATGATCGCTTCACCCGTTTGACCATGATCTAGTCCACGTCGAATAGATGTCTCGCTAAAACGATAGACAGTCGCGCCACCACGACTTTCGATATCTGCAATTGTTCCCATGGCATTTGCAACTTCGAGAGTCAATGGACCAGGAGCGATCGCGCTATTGTCGCTCTGAATCAAAATGTGATCTACCGGTTTTGGCAACGCATCATCGATACCTAAATCATCGCCCTCTAAAAATCTCTTGCCAAAAGTAGAGATCGCGCCTTGCCCACTGAGGCCAAGCCATTCTGCTTCACGCAATATCCATTCAGTGTACGAACTATTTGCACGTGCAGGTGCAAGCCAACTTATATTTTCGTGCATCGATGCAAGTTCTGGATCGAGCTCTGGGTTTGCTGAAAGTAAAGCCAAGGTGAGTTTTTTGAGTGCAGGAGTGCCTGGTCGATCGAGCTCTGGGCCCAGTGCGGACACGCTCTTCGAGTCACCGCGACCGACGATTCCACTCATACGTGATGACTCAATCCATAGACAAGCCAGTGCGTGCCACTTCTCTTCCATCGAGCGAGAAAGCCAGATGTCAAAAGCGATGGTTGGTAAAATAGCATCATCGGAATCAATAACAACTAGTCCAGCGATATAAGCAACTTCTGCAACAAAAGCTGCACACCCTTCATCAATACCTAAATGCTCTGCGCTATGTTTGAGATCGCGCACACCTAGCCCGCCAGAACGAAGCGCCGTAGGCGGTTCATCTGACCAGTTGTGCGCCAACTCTTCGACCCAACGAATGATCGTGGAGATATTTGCAATAGCAGCTTGGTCGATATCTTTCTGCTTGCGCGATCTGCCTTTGAGCGGTGGCTGTGTCGGCACTAACTCCTTGAATATTTTTCCTTTACGCAAATGCATCGCGACTTCACGGGGTAGCAAAACAGTTTGTGAATCAAAGGCTAAGAGGAATTTATTCTCAAGGAGCCATGTGATATGAGCTGGTGCTTTCTTGACATCGGCGACTTGACCTTTGGGTGGTCCCCACATCATTCGCTCAAGAATTTCAAGCGCTCCTTTTGGAGCAGTTGCAAGAAGTGCAAAATCTAAAGTAGCTGTGCCACGTGGGCCAAGACCAGCAGGAGTATCGCCAATGAGTGTACGTACATTTGTTGGGACGCGATAGTGCTCGCCATCCTTATAAATAAGAGCTTTCGCCTCTAACTCATCCACGGTTGCTTTCGCATCCTTGCTCGTGACAGCGAGCAATTCAATGAGCGAGATAGGTTCAGATAAGGCGCAGAGCGCTGTAAGAATGTCGAACTGCCATTTATTGAGTGCTTCACAGGCCCGCATCACGCTGGGCATTGAGTTTGCACGAGCCGCTAGCGCGCCGATATCTGCGGGCACAGGTGAGATGAGATCAGGACGAGCTCTAAAGAGTTCGGCTATCTCTTCGTCGTTTTTGCTTCGCAGGGCGTCGCTCAGGCTGTTGGACATAACTGCCCTACATTACCGCCCTCTACGGTGATCGTTTGACCCAGGACTTTGGGTTGAGATGTATCCCGATGTGAAGCCCTTTGCTTAAGACCGGAGCCAAGGCTTTTTTGATCGCGCGCGCCCGTCTAAAGTCATAGATCGGCCAGTTCTTTTTAAGCGCATGGATTTGAAGCAGAGTATCGGGATTGATCACTCGAGGGTTGCCAACCGCCGTCAGCAGTGGAATGTCATGATGGCTATCTGAATACGCATAAGAGCTGGCTAGATCAATGCCATGTTCCTGTGCAAGCGTTTGAATAGCAAGAGCTTTATTAGGACCGTGAAGGAGTTGGCCGATGATTTCACCCGTGTATACGCCATCTTTGGTTTGGGCCACAGTGCCTAGGGCTCCGGTGAAACCCAGCCGCTTGGCAATCAAATCGGCAAGATCTTTAGGAGTAGCGGTTACGAGCCACACTTCTTCGTGGGCAGCAAGATGCTCATTTGCGATTTCAATCGTGCCTGCCCAGAGCGCTGGCGAGACATATTCGTCATAGACCTCGATACCCATCTTCTCGATCTCATCCACTTTGTGACCGCGGAAGAATTCGCACGCAGCCGCTTGAACCTTGGCGATTTCTTCTTTGTTCTCGACTCCAGAGAGGCGATAGCGCAGGTTGGCGACGATGAAATTAGAGATATCCTTTTTGGTAAAAAACCCCCGCTGGTACATGCCTCGACTGAGGAAGTAGAGGGACGAACCCCGCATCAGGGTGTTATCGACATCGAAAAATGCTGCCCGGATTCCTCCTGTGGAGGCTTGGCCGCCCACGGGGGTAACTTCTGAATCTGAGGACATCTGCCTAGCCTATTCCCAGAAGCAGCCAATCCCTTCGCTCAGCTCCTTCGTGGCTGGGCTCACCTATGGCTGTTCATCCTCAATTTCCTCACAGAGATGGGCGAGCTGTACCTCCTTTATGATGGGCTCATGGCTCAAAGCGTGCACGTCCTTCGTCACGGGCAGGTGCACAATCCCGAGAATATTCTCTACGGACGCCAACCAGGTTGGCGCTTATCTGAGCTTGGCCAAGAGATGGCTCAAACGGTGGGTGAGTGGTCCAAGCATTTTGATGTCGGAGCAGTCCTTGCCTCACCCCTGCAGCGCGCACAAGAAACGGCAGCTCCATTAGCTGCAGCACACAATCTGGAGATCATCACGGATCCCAATTTGATCGAAGCGGCAAATATTTTTGAGGGAAAGAAATTCGAACTCGGATCAGGAGTACTTCGACATCCGGGAATGTGGCGTCACCTCACGCGTCCATGGCAACCTTCTTGGGGCGAACCATATGATGAACAGATCAATCGCATGCTCGCCGCGCTCTTTGCTGCGCGTGATGCGGCCGCAGAATCTGGGCCAGATAAAGATGCATTTATGGTCTCTCACCAATTGCCGATATGGATTCTGCGCTCAGCGGTGGAGGGACGTCGCTTGATGCACGATCCACGAAAACGCGAGTGCACGCTTGCTTCGGTAACAAGTTTTCACCTGAACGATGACGGAATTATTGAAGGCGTGAGCTATTCCGAACCTGCAGCCCACTTACTTCCAGAAAAGAAGAAATGAAAAAGTATTTAGGTGCTGCGCTCGCAGCCGTCCTTCTTCTTACCGGTTGTTCTGCCAATGGCGTCTCCAAGACAACGCAGCAATCCTTTGTCGAAGGCGATGGGGTAGCTGCGTATGTGAAGCCAGCTCTTCGCAAGCCGGCGCCAATCATCCACGGCGCAACGCTCGAAAGTGGAGTAACTACTCTCAATTACAACAAAGTCACTGTGCTTAATGTGTGGGCTTCGTGGTGTTCGCCATGTCGCGCCGAGGCACCGCTGCTCTCTGACTTCGCCCAGAAATATTCAGCTGATGGCGTGCAATTTGCTGGCATCCTGACGCGCGATAACCCATCTGCAGCACTGGAATTCGTGAAGCGATTTGGTATCACTTACCCGATATTTACAGATGATTCCGTATTGGCCAGCTTTAGAAATTCGCTAGTTCCCAATGCAATTCCTACTACGTTAATTATTGACTCACATGGCTATGTTGCGGCCCGAGTGAGCGGGGAAGTGACAGTTGCATTGCTTTCTGATCTCATTGCACGTGTTCTGAAAGATGGTCCACATGCATAATTTCTTCGTTAACCAAATTTTTTCCGGCAACCTAATTTTGGCAATGATCGTTGCACTGATAGCCGGTCTCATTTCCTTCTTCTCGCCTTGCGTGCTTCCACTCGTACCTGGCTACCTTGCTTATTCGGCGGGAATGACAGATGTTAAAAATAAGGGACGCACAGCACTTGGTGCGCTTCTCTTTGTTCTTGGTTTCTCTTTTCTCTTCATTAGCTACGGTGCGCTCTTCGGTTCTCTGGGTTCAAAAATTTCTAGTGGATCGCGAACACTCTCAGTAGTTCTTGGCTTACTCACGATTCTGATGGGCGTTGTTTTTCTCTTCAACCAACGCTTCTATCGTTCTTTTAAGCCCCAATGGAAAGCAACTGCGGGTCTCCTCGGAGCTCCGCTACTCGGTTTTCTATTTGGTCTTGGCTGGACACCATGTATTGGGCCAACGCTTGGCGCAGTACAAGCTCTCTCATTCCAAAGTTCAAGCGCTCTACGAGGTGCGATCCTTTCCGTCGCTTATTGCATGGGTATCGGAATCCCATTTATCTTGGTTGGTGTCTTCTTTGATCAATCAGCAAAGTTGCGCAGATTTATATCCAAGCGAGGCAATCTCCTTACGCGATTTGGTGGAATATTTTTGATCATTATCGGTTTGTTACAGGTAACCGGGTTGTGGGGTCATTTGATTAATGATCTTCGCGACTCAATGACTGGCTTTATCCCGGCGCTCTAATGACAAACACAGAGAATTCAATCGATATCGGAGTAGTTGGCCTGCTCCGATGGGCTTGGCGCCAGCTCACGAGCATGCGTACGGCCCTTATTCTGCTTATGCTTTTGGGGGTTGCTGCTATTCCGGGATCGCTCTTCCCGCAGCGTAGCCAAGAACCGCAGAAGGTGGATCAGTACTTCGCAAATGATCCAACTTTGGCCCATTGGATGGATCGTCTGCGCTTATTTAATGTCTACGCATCGCCATGGTTTAGCGCCATCTATCTGCTTCTCTTTATCTCACTCATCGGGTGCGTTCTCCCACGCACTTTTACACACCTTCGTGCCATTGGGAAAAAGCCACCGCTCACTCCCAAGAATCTCGATCGCATGGAGGGGCATCGCACTATTGCTAGCGCTGATGGCGCTGCCTCTTTTGAGCTTGCACGCAAATGGCTGAAGAAAAATCGATATCGGCTGCGGATTCAGGATGGTTCAATT
>CAIWXY010000034.1 GCA_903916775.1 uncultured Actinomycetes bacterium | reverse complement strand
CACTTCGCTGGTCTTCACCGGTTGATGTAGCTAGTGCAGTGGAACAGTTAGCGATTGAGTCAGAGGCGACAGCTGCAAATGCTGATAGCACGCTCGATCGCTTGCAAGATGAGCTCTTCGCTTTCGAGACTCTTCTCGAGCAGAACACGGATCTTCGTGGAGCTTTGTCAATCAATAGCGTAGAAGCTGTTCATAAGAGCGAGCTCGTTTCAGCGCTCCTTGCAAACAAGGTTGCCTCGTCGACACTTCGTTTGATCACAGAGTTGGTAAACGCTCTCAATGGGCGCAACATCGAACTTGTGATCGATCTTTACATTCAAACCGTAGCAGCTCGCCGCAATCGTGCGATCGCTGTGGTCCGCACTCGTTCTGAGCTCTCAACCGCACAGACCGAGAAGCTGGTTGCACTGCTCACAAAGCAGATGGGCCAACCTGTCCACCTCAATGTTGAAATCGACCCAACTGTTCTTGGCGGACTTTCCATTCGCTTCAAGGACGAGATGATCGATGGCACCATCAGTACCCGTGTAGCAGAAGCAGGACGCGCTCTAGCTGTCTAAGGCAGCCCAGAGAGCACTTTTAGATTTCACGATTTACCTAGAAGTATCTAGTTAGAGGAGATAAAGATGGCCGAACTTACGATCCGTCCCGAAGAAATTCGCGATGCGTTGGCAAAGTATGTAGCTGCATACACACCAAGCGCTGCTGTCCGCGATGAAGTCGGAACAGTTATCGAAGCTGGCGATGGCATTGCGCGTGTGGAAGGTCTTCCATCGACAATGACCAATGAACTTCTTAAGTTCGAAAATGGCACACTCGGATTGGCGCTGAACCTCGATGTTCGCGAGATCGGTGTTGTTATCCTCGGAGAATTCACTGGAATTGAAGAAGGAACCTCAGTACGTCGTACTGGCGAGATCCTCTCTGTCCCAGTCGGCGATGGCTTCCTAGGGCGCGTTGTTGACCCACTCGGTCGTCCAATCGACGGCAAGGGCGAGATCAAGGCAGAGGGCATGCGTGCTCTTGAGCTTCAGGCTCCATCTGTAGTTCAACGCCAACCTGTTAAAGAACCAATGCAGACAGGTATCAAGGCGATCGACTCTATGACAGCTATTGGTCGTGGACAGCGCCAGTTGATCATTGGTGACCGTCAGACAGGTAAGACCGCTATTGCGATCGATACCATCATCAACCAGAAAGAAAACTGGAAGAGTGGCGATCCAAAGAAGCAGGTTAAGTGCATCTACGTTGCTATTGGCCAGAAAGGTTCAACCATCGCCTCTGTTAAGGGTGCTTTGGAAGAAGCTGGCGCAATGGAGTACACAACAATCGTTGCATCTCCCGCATCAGATCCAGCTGGCTTCAAGTACCTGGCTCCATATACCGGTTCTGCAATTGGTCAGCACTGGATGTACTCAGGCCAACACGTATTGATTATTTTTGATGATCTCTCCAAGCAGGCTGAGGCCTATCGTTCAGTCTCGTTGTTGCTTCGCCGTCCACCAGGTCGTGAGGCTTACCCAGGAGACGTCTTCTACTTGCACTCACGCCTACTTGAGCGTTGCGCAAAGCTCTCCGATGAACTCGGTGGCGGTTCTATGACCGGCCTTCCAATCATCGAGACAAAGGGAAATGACGTATCTGCGTTCATTCCAACAAACGTTATTTCGATTACTGATGGTCAGTGCTTCCTTGAGACAGACCTCTTCAACGCAGGTGTTCGTCCAGCTATCAACGTAGGTATCTCGGTATCACGCGTTGGTGGATCTGCTCAGACAAAGGCGATCAAGAAGATTGCTGGTCGCTTGCGTCTTGACCTAGCCCAGTACCGTGAACTCGAAGCTTTCGCAGCTTTCGGTTCTGACCTAGATGCAGCTTCTAAGGCACAACTTGAGCGTGGAGCTCGCATGGTTGAGCTTCTGAAGCAGGGTCAGTACTCACCTTATTCAGTAGAGCGCATGGCAGTTTCTATCTGGGCCGGAACGACAGGCAAGATGGATTCAATTCCAGTTGCAGATATTCGCCGCTTTGAAGCTGAGTTCTTGGATTACATCTCACACTCACACGCCTCTATCTTCGAAGTTATCTCATCAACTCGCGAGTTGAGCGATGACACAGTTGCTTCACTTGAGAAGGCTGTAGAAGCTTTCAAGGGTCAATTCACCGCGAGTGCAGGTAAGTAACTAACTCATGGGTGCCCAACTTCGT
>CAIWXY010000033.1 GCA_903916775.1 uncultured Actinomycetes bacterium | reverse complement strand
ATCAGCCAACCCCTTATTCGCAAGGGCGGTTAGCCATGAGGCTTCGGTCTCACCGCTTGGGACAGCGAACTGTGGCATGAGGTTCTCACCTTCACGCATGGTGATGTTGCAACGTTCTGCGATCCAGAGAGTGTTATCGCATGCTCCTGGGAGATCGGAGAAAAGCTCACGCATTTGGGTTGCGCTCTTAAGATAGAACTCGTTGTTATCGAATTTAAATCGCTTGGGGTCAGCGATCGTCGACCCGGATTGGACGCATAGCAGCGCTTCATGAGCACCTGCATCCTCATGCTTTGTGTAGTGCAGATCGTTTGTCGCCAAGAATGGAAGTTTGAGCTCTTTGCCCAATTTGAAAAGGTCTTCTTTTACGCGGTTCTCGATCTCAATTCCGTGATCCATCACCTCTAAGAAGAAATTTTCTGCACCGAAGATATCTCGAAGTTCGCTGGCAGCTTTGACCGCCTCTTTATATGCGCCCATACGAATTTTCGTTTGGATCTCACCGCCCGGACATCCTGTGGTTGCAATCAGACCTTTGGAGTAGGTGGCGAGAAGTTCACGGTCCATACGTGGCTTGTAATAAAAACCCTCGAGAGATGCGAGTGATGAAAGCTTAAAAAGATTGGAGAGTCCGGTGTTGTCTTCGGCGAGCAGAGTCATGTGCGTATAAGCACCACCGCCTGACACATCATCCTCGCCACCATCAGACCACTTCACTCGCTCTTTTTTGAATCGACTCTCGGGGGCCACGTATGCCTCAATGCCGATGATCGGCTTAACGCCCGCTTTCTTGGCTTGCTTATGAAATTCAAAAGCACCGAAAACATTTCCGTGATCTGTAATTGCAATGGCAGGCATCCCCTGCGCTGCGACTTCTTTGACTAGCTCTTCTACGCGCGCAGCACCGTCGAGCATTGAATATTCTGTGTGCACATGGAGGTGAACGAAGCTGGAAGAGTCAGACACGATTGGTGAGATTACTACCGAGATTAATTCTGCTGTTGGTTTTCAAGGATTACCAGGCTGCGTGTCAGATCAGCTGGGTATTCCGAGAAGAATTCGAGCGCGGCACCTGTAATTGGGTGGGTGAACGCGAGTTGGCGAGCGTGCAGCCATGGGCGATGAATTTCTAGGCGGTCGGCGATTGTGTGATCTGCTCCATAGGTGAGATCACCGACGAGTGGATGGTGGAGAGCCGAGAAATGAACTCGAATCTGATGAGTGCGACCTGTCTCAAGTTCGATCTCAAGAAGTGAGACTGCTGGGAAGAGTTCTAAGGCAGTGTAATGCGTGATGCTGGGCTTTCCATCGGCGACTACAGCAAAGCGATAATCTTCGCGCGGGTGGCGATCGATAGGCGCATCAATTGTTCCTGATGATGGATCCATATGACCCTGGACCATCGCGTGATAAACCTTATGCACTGTTCGATTTCTAAACTGATCTTTGAGATTGCTGTACGACTTCTCATCTTTGGCAACCACCATCAACCCTGAAGTACCAACATCTAAACGATGCACAATTCCTTGTCGCTCTGCAGCACCACTCGTAGAGACGTTATATCCAGCTGCGACAATTGCTCCGATGACTGTTGCACCTTGCCAGCCAGGGCTTGGGTGTGCTGCGACCCCAACAGGTTTATTGATGACGATTATGTGATCATCGTTGTAGACCACATCGAGTCCATCTATGGGTGTGGCAACGAGCGATGGTGCGCCT
>CAIWXY010000032.1 GCA_903916775.1 uncultured Actinomycetes bacterium | reverse complement strand
TCGGCGTCCACGCGCTGCTCGAACTCAAGGACGTCATGCGCGACGCGGTCGAGATCGTTTCGGCCGGCGCCGTGTTCGACCCGAAGGATTTCCAGGCCGGAGGCAAGATCATCAATCTCGGCCTCCTGCCGATTATTGAACTAAACCAAAAACTTTCGGAACTACTAGGTGAACGAGTTGAAGTCTCCCCAGTCCAGGTGTTGAAGCACAGTGTGCTTGAAAGTGCCTTAAGTGAGGCTGTTCCGCTTTGACATCTCGAACTATTTTCGAAAGATTAACCGACATAATCGATCGCATAGGCCGAATTGAATATGCGGAAATGATTTTGATCGAATTCGAAGAGGACGAAGATTCTTGGGAGGAGGCAGAAGTTGCCTTTGATGCCATCCTTTACGACTTGCTGGTTATCGGCGAGGCCGTTAAGTCTTTAAGCGAAAAATTTAAGCGGAAACATTCCGCAATTCCCTGGAACAAAATCGCAGGAATGCGAAACATTCTTACTCACGAATATTTTCGGGTGGACGGCAAAATTGTGCGCGCAACCATTGACCAACCGCTTCAAGAATTAAAAAAAGTATGTGAGTTAGAGATCAAGAAATAGCTAAGTAACTATCTGGCCCTTACCAACTACAACAATTCCAGAATCAGTAACCGTATAACGCTGGGCATCGCGCTCAAGATTCACCCCGAGTTGCGCACCAGCCTCCACAACTACACCCTTATCGATAATCGCATTGCGGATAATCGCGCCGCCGCTAATCACTACGTTAGGCATCACTACGGAGTCCTGAATAACAGCGCCAGATGCGATGCGAACATCGTACGAGACAACCGAACGCTCTACGCGGCCGCCAGCGATGATCGAACCTGCACCCACGATGGAGTCAACAGCTGAACCTGCTCCGCTGAACTTTGCAGGAGGCAAAGGTGGCAAGTGGGTGAGCACCGGCCACTCGCGGTTATACAAGTTAAAGATCGGGTGGATCGAAACCAAGTCCATGTGCGCTTCGTAGTACGACTGGATTGTTCCGAGATCGCGCCAGTAACCATGATCGCGCTCGGTCTCGCCGGGCACGATATTGAGGTTGAAGTCATATGCAACTGCCTGACCGCGGCTTGAAAGCAATGGGATGATATTTGTACCGAGGTCGTGCTTGCTCGATTCATTACGTGAATCTTCGATCAATACCTCTTCCATCGCCTTGCGATTAAAGATGTAGTTACCCATCGAGATGAGTGACCACTCTGGCTCGCCAGGAATTGATGGTGGGTTAGCAGGCTTCTCATGGAAAGCTTTGATCGTGACGCCATCTTCTTCGAGTTCAATTACTCCGAACTCACTCGCTTGGTTTTGTGGAACACGAATTGCAGCGACCGTTACAGCTGCTCCATACTCCTTATGGAAATCAAACATCTGCTCTGGATCCATGCGGTAGACGTGGTCTGCGCCAAAGACGAGAACGTAAGCGGGATCTTCATCGTGAATTAAATTGAAGTTCTGCAAAATTGCATCGGCGCTACCGGTGTACCAACGTGGTCCGAGGCGTTGTTGCGCAGGAACTGTTGTAACGAAGTTGTTGGTCAGCGATGACATGCGCCAAGTAGTCGTGATGTGTTTATCGAGAGAGTGAGATTTATATTGCGTGAGTAC
>CAIWXY010000031.1 GCA_903916775.1 uncultured Actinomycetes bacterium | reverse complement strand
CTACAACTCAACCTCAACACTTCAGCGTCGCGTTGTTTTTGGTCAAGATAAAGAGGGAATCAAGGCGATTGCAGTTGAAGGCGCCAAGCTCTGTAAAGAGATGGTCGCAACTGTCCCTGGAACAAAAGTATTTTTTGAATACAGCCCAGAGTCCTATACCGGCACTGAGTTGGAATATGCCAAAGAAGTGTGTGACGCAGTCAATGATGTTTGGCAGCCAACTCCAGATCACAAAACCATCATCAACCTTCCAGCAACAGTTGAGATGGCATCACCAAATGTTTATGCCGATTCAATCGAATGGATGCATCGTCATTTGAAATATCGCGAATCAATTGTGCTCTCACTTCACCCGCATAACGATCGCGGAACTGGAGTTGCAGCAGCAGAACTTGCCTACCTTGCAGGCGCAGACCGCATTGAAGGAACGCTTTTTGGTAATGGTGAACGTACTGGCAATGTCTGCCTAGTAACGCTCGGCCTTAATCTCTTTAGCCACGGCATCGATCCACATATTGATTT
The DNA here is from genome assembly GCA_903916775.1 of uncultured Actinomycetes bacterium. Taxonomy (GTDB): domain Bacteria; phylum Actinomycetota; class Actinomycetes; order Nanopelagicales; family Nanopelagicaceae; genus PALSA-747. The sequence goes on along the minus strand of CAIWXY010000031.1, from coordinate 1,129 downwards.
CAGCGATATCGATGAGATTCGTCGCACGGTTGAGTATTGCAATCAACTTCGTGTGCCAGAGCGCCACCCCTATGGCGGAGATTTAGTCTTTACTGCGTTTTCCGGTAGCCATCAGGATGCCATTAAAAAAGGCCTTGAGCACATGGAGCGCGATGCCGCTGCAGCTGGTCGCACCATCGATGAGCAGACATGGGCTGTGCCATACCTTCCCATTGATCCAAAAGATATTGGTCGCTCGTATGAAGCCGTTATTCGTGTGAATTCTCAATCGGGTAAGGGCGGTGTTGCTTACTTGATGAAGAATGAACATCACTTAGATCTGCCTCGTCGTTTACAAATTGAGTTCTCGCAAGTTGTTCAAGCAAAGACTGATTCTCAAGGTGGTGAAGTAAGCCCAGCCGAACTTTGGTCAATCTTTGAAGATGAGTATCTTCCAGCACAAAATAACTCATGGGGTCGCTTCGCTTTAGTCGGACTCTCACAGAGCTCTCAGATGGACGAGGATGTAAAACTCTCCGTAGAACTTAAAGATGGCGAAAACCTGCAAGCCCTCGTTGGAACAGGTAACGGACCGATTGCGGCTTTCGTCGATGTCCTGAACAAGTACCTAGAGACAACGTCAGTGCGCGTTCTTGATTACTACGAGCATGCTCTCTCTGCCGGCGGCGATGCAAAAGCTGCAGCATATTTGGAGTGCGAAGTAGGGGATAAGACCTTCTGGGGCGTCGGTATCGACTCCAGTACGACCACCGCAGCGCTCAAAGCGGTTGTGTCGGCGGTAAATCGAGGCCTTCGCAAGTAAAGGGCGATACGGTGGACTCGTGTCTTCTACCTATCGCGACCAAGCAGTGGTCTTGCGCACCCAGAAATTGGGAGAAGCCGATCGAATCATCACTCTGCTGACTCGTGAGCATGGCCGCGTTAAAGCTGTCGCTAAGGGCGTGCGTCGCACCAAGTCACGATGGGGTGCACGCCTAGAGCCAGCATCGCATGTCGATCTCCAACTCTATTCGGGGCGAACGTTTGAGACGGTGACGCAAGCAGTGAGCCTAGAAAATTTCGGCGATACCCTATCTCTCGATTATCAACGGTGGACTGTTGCTTCAGCAATCTTGGAAGCGGCAGAACG
>CAIWXY010000030.1 GCA_903916775.1 uncultured Actinomycetes bacterium | reverse complement strand
GCGAGAAGAAGGCCCAGAAGCATTGCGCCCGAATCCCCCATAAAAATCTTTGCGGGATAAAAATTGTGAACCAAAAATCCTAAACACATTCCGATCACCATCATCGTGATGAGTGATGGCGCACCAGCTCGATTAAATCCATTGCTGACAGCTAAAACATATGAGAAAACAAAGAAGGCGCTGGCACAAATTGCAACGATGCCCGTGGCCAGACCATCGAGTCCATCGACAAAATTCACCGCATTGATAACAAGCATGACAAAAACAACAGTGAGCAGCTGTCCGATATTCGGTGGCAGGGTATAAATGCCATTGATCGGAAGCCAGAGAATTTGAACTCCATGAAGTAGCAGAATTCCTGCAGCCAACGCTTGTCCTGCAAACTTTGTCACGGCATCTAGATCGAAGCGATCATCAAGGGCTCCAAGCAACATGACAAATGTTCCGGCTTCAAAAATTCCTAGAGTCTCACCTGTCATTCCAGAATTAATAAGTGGAAGATGACCGACAATTAAAAATGTAATCGCCATCGATAGCCACATCGCGATTCCACCCCAGCGAGGCGTGATTGCTGTGTGAACATCGCGCGAGCGCAATTGCACAAAAGCACCAGACTTCATCGCAACATCACGAATCAGCGGCGTCAAGAAGTAACAAATAATTGCCGCAAGGCAACCTGTTACTAAATAATCGCGCATCTATAAATGTGTATTCGCGAACGGCTTAGCGTGGATAGACAGGGAATTGCGCAGTAAGCGCGCGTACATCAGCTGCAATTGCAGCGGCCTTTGCAGGCTCGCCACCATCTTTAATGGCTCGAGCAATAAGTGATGCAATCTGCTTCATCTCATTAACTCCCATACCCTGAGTAGTTGTGGCGGCTGAACCTACGCGGATACCGCTTGTTACAGCTGGAGTCTCTGGATCGTAAGGAATAGCGTTCTTATTAAGGGTAATTCCGGAGAGTCCGCAACGCTCATCTGCAACCTTGCCAGTGACGCCGGTGGAGCGAATATCCATGAGCGCAAGGTGGGTTTGGGTACCGCCAGAGACGGCGCGCATTCCTTCCGCCTCGAGTCCAGCTGCAAGCGCTTGAGCGTTAAGGATGACCTGCTTGGCATAATCTTGGTAAGCAACCTCTGATGCCTCTTTGAGTGCAATCGCCTTGCCAGCAACTGCGCTCATGATTGGGCCACCCTGGATTCCTGGGAAGACGGCCTTATCGATTGCAGCCGCATGCTCCGCCTTCGAGACAATCATGCCGCCACGAGGACCGCGAAGAACTTTGTGTGTTGTAAATGAGACAACATCTGCGTATGGGACTGGTGATGGAATTGCCTTACCAGCGACGAGACCGATGAAGTGAGCTGCATCGACCCACATGATTGCGCCAACTTCGTCGCAGATCGCACGGACCTTCTCGAAATCGATCAAGCTTGGATAAGCAGTAGCACCTGTGCAGATCATGCGAGGCTTGTTAGCGATTGCAAGATCGCGCAGCTCGTCATAATCGATCAATTCGTTATCGGCGCGCACACCATAGGAAACGATGTTGAACCACTTGCCAGAGAAATTGACCTTAGAACCGTGTGTGAGGTGACCGCCATGTGGAAGTGACATCGCAAGCACGGTATCGCCAGGCTTGGTAAAGGCTTGGTAGACAGCGATGTTCGCGCTCGCACCTGAATGAGGCTGCAAGTTTGCGTGCTCTGCGCCAAAGAGCGCCTTTGCGCGCTCGATACCAATGACTTCAACTTTATCTACCTCTTCGCAGCCGCCGTAGTAGCGCTTGCCTGGATACCCTTCGGCATACTTGTTTGAAAGAGTTGAACCAAGCGCAGTCAGAACCGCCGAGGAGGTGAAATTCTCGCTGGCGATCAACTGCAAGCCATGACGCTGGCGCTCTAGCTCCGTCAAAAGCAGAGCTGCGATATCTGGGTCTTGCTCTGTGAGAGCTGTGAAATCAGGGCCGAAGAAAGTATCACTCATGGGCCAACCTTATTATGGCCAGAGCCACTTTGCTCCACCCGCGCAGGTGGGCAGGTTGCGCTACTCCTGAACTGGGGTGACGCTGGGCAGTACCGCTTGGAGTTGCTCGAGTGAGATCGCCCCGGCACGCACCAGCTCAATGCCGCCTTCGCCGCCAATAATCGCTCTTCGCAGCACGGTTGAGACCGCTCCCTCGGGAAGAGTTCCCTCATCCACACAGACACCGATTTCCGATAAGAGCGCAGGCACTGAGTTAAGTTCACGCGATGGGCCGGCTCCGAGTAACGAGGCACTCGCTGCAGCTAATGGACCACTTCTCTTGAGCAGCTCAGCAATAAATTCGCGATCTGGAATGCGAAGCGCAAATTCGCCCAAGGTTCGATCATCGCCAAGATTCCAATTCAATCCCGGATGCGGTGCCAACTGCATGGTAAGCAGACCTGGCCAAAAATTCTCCGCAAGCAACTGCCATTCGGAATCGAAGTCCCTGGCAACACCACTGACGGCACTCACGTTGCCTACTAAAACTTGGGCTGAAGTACCCGGCTTGTCGCCACGGAGTGTGTGGATCCGCTCAACTGCAGTTGGATTGAAAGCATCACATAGATACATGTAGGCATGCTCGGCAGCAACAACGACGACCTCGCCTTGCAGAATTGAAACCAGCGTTCGATCAATAGCGGCTGCGAGGACCGCGCTATCGAGATTAATGATGTTATTCATAGATTTCACTCATAGCGCACCCAGTAGTTCATCGACCTTCTTTTTAACATCACTGTCCACCATCGCATGAATAATGGTTCCATCTTCAGAATAATCTTCGGAGAGAATCTCACCACGGTTATGAATAGTTGAGACAAGGTCTCCTCGACTAAAAGGAATCGTGACTCGAATTTCTACACGTGGTCGAGGCAGCGCACTTTCAATTGCTTTCTGAAGTGTTTCCATTCCAAAGCCAGTGCGGGCTGAGAATGCGTAAGAATTAGATTCTTCGCGAAGTATCTGCATCAGCACTTCTGGCGCAGCAATATCCGCCTTGTTGATGGCGATGATCTCGGGAATATCTCCCCCGCCGAGTTCATTAATAACTTGGCGCACTGCCGTAATCTGGCCGCGAGGATCGGGATCTGACCCATCGACTACATGAACGATCACATCTGCAGCGGCAACTTCTTCAAGCGTAGATTTAAAGGCTTCGACTAATTGATGCGGAAGGTGGCGCACAAACCCGACCGTGTCGGCCAAGGTGTAGACGCGGCCATCACTTGCGGTGACTTTGCGAACGGTTGGATCAAGCGTTGCGAAGAGAGCATTCTCCACCAAAACGCCTGCCCCAGTCATGCGATTCATGAGGGAAGACTTTCCTGCGTTTGTGTAGCCAGCGATTGCTACTGCTGGAATATTATTTTTGGTTCGCTCTTGTCGCTTTGTATCGCGAGCGACCTTCATCTCTTTAATCTCTTTGCGCAGCTTTGCCATCTTGTCATTAATGCGACGGCGATCGGTTTCGATCTTGGTTTCACCCGGACCTCGTCCACCGATGCCACCGGCCTGGCGAGAAAGTGAATCACCCCAACCTCGAAGACGAGGCAACATGTAACTCATTTGTGCTAACTCAACTTGCGCCTTACCTTCGCGTGATTTTGCGTGTTGGGCGAAAATATCCAGGATGAGCGCAGTGCGATCAATTACTTTAACTTTGAGTTTGGATTCGAGGGAACGCAATTGGGCAGGCGATAGTTCGCCATCGCAGACGACAGTATCTGCACCGGTTGCAATGACCGATTGCCGAACCTCTTGTACTTTTCCAGATCCAATAAAGGTTGATGGATCGGCACGATCACGACGCTGGATAAAACCTTCCATAACCTGCGATCCCGCAGTTTCGGCGAGGGCCGCCAACTCCTTCATAGAGTTCTCTACCTCTGTCGCGGTTCCTTGGGTCCACACTCCGACCAACACCACTTTTTCAAGGCGAAGCTGGCGGTATTCCGCATCATTAACATCTTGAAGTTCCGTTGAGAGTCCAGATACTCGGCGTAGTGCCTGACGGTCTTGCAAATCTTGCTGATTGGCCTCATCGAATTCGTGTGAGCCATTTTCCGCGTCATACTCCGCCGCGGCTATCGCGCTCTCACGCAATAGTTGGTCAATATCTAAATTGAGAGGCTCTTGTTCGTTATCGCGACCGTTGGGGCTCTGCTCCTGAGGCGTCACAGATATGCATCCAGCTCTACATCATTGAGGATAACTGCAGGTCCAATCAGCGTTGCGTTGTTGTGACCATCTGTCTCAACGACTAAGCGTCCACCCGGAGGATTAATCACCCAGCGTGATGGAAGCTTGCCACCTTTTTTTATTGTTGCCGCAAGTGCTACCGCGCATGTTCCTGTTCCGCAGGATTGAGTCTCCCCCACGCCACGCTCGTAGACGCGCATAGCAAGTTCGCCATTGTCCAAAAATTGTACGAATTCCACATTCACGCCATCTGGATAATCTCCATCGACTTCAGGCGCATTTTTCACATCACCAACGGATGCAAGGTCTTCGACGAAGACAACTGCATGTGGGTTGCCTACGCTAATGTGAATCCCCGGCCAACTCTGGTCATCGATAGTCACTGTTACATCATCATAAATTTCTTCGACGTGCCCCATATTCACAGAAATATCATCGTGAGCTGGAACAGCTAAGTACTTGATCCCGGCGCGAGTATTAATAGGGAAGATTCCCTCTGGCTGATACCCGCGTTCGATGAGATAACGAGCCATGACGCGAATACCGTTGCCGCACATCTCTGCAATAGATCCATCTTGATTGCGGTAATCCATGAACCACTTGTTATCGCGCTTGACGATGCGGATAAAGCCATCGGAGCCGATTCCGCTCTCGCGATTACAGATGCGCGAAATCTGTTGGGCATTGAGCTCGTGCTCATCTGTCGGGTCATAGAGGATCACAAAATCATTGTGCGTCCCGTGTCCATAGCTACCGAGCACTTAGTGGGCATCCTTCATAGTTTTGAGGATAGCGCGTTCTACCAACTCAAGGCGAGCTGAGTGATCAAGATCGGGAGAAATCCAGGTAATTCGTGGATCGCGGGTAAACCAAGTCTCTTGGCGACGCGCATACTGACGCGTTCCAAGCTTGGTGAGATCTTTAGCCTGGCTCTCAGTGATGTTTCCCTGCGCCATTGCAATGATCTGCGAATATCCCAGAGCTGCGCGCGCGGTTTTACCTTCGAGCAAACCTGCCTTCACTAATTTAGCGACTTCTCTGACAAATCCTTTTTCCCACATCAACTCGACGCGGCGATCGATGCGTTCATCCAGTCGCGCGCGATCAAGAGCTAATCCAAATTGTTGCGCCTGGGGATAGCGTGTTGAATCTTCACGCGGCAAGTTGGCCGTGAAAGGTTTCCCGGTGATCGCAATGACTTCTAGCGCGCGCACAACTCGACGAATATTTTCTTTTGGAATTGCAACTGCAGCTGCGGGATCAAGAGCTGCTAGGCGTTGATGCATTGCATCTCCCCCGATCTGCTCAGCCTCTTGAGTCAATCGATCTCTCACCCCTGGATCAGTCTCCGGAAAATTGAGATCATCTAAAAGTGCTTTGATGTAGAAACCAGTTCCACCCACAACGATGGCAGGGATTTTTGCAGCAAGGAGTTCATCCACTTTTGCTCGCGCCAACTCTTGATACCACGCGACAGTTACATCCGTAGAGACATCAACAACGTCCACGAGATGGTGCGTGATACCACCACGTTCTGACGGTGAGAGTTTTGCGGTTCCAATATCCATACCTTTGTAAAGCTGCATGGAATCGGCGTTGACTATCTCACCGCCAATTTTTTGAGCAAGACTTACTGCCAGATCACTTTTGCCAGTTGCTGTTGCACCAGCGATGATAATAAGTGTCATGAGCCGCTCAGAGTTTTTAGCGCTGCTAGCGTTGGCATTCCAAGCATCAACGGTTGTGGACCGCTCTCTTTCACTCGAGCGTCATAGGCATCTCCGCCTCGAGTTGGGCGAACAGATTGCAGTGCTCCGACCATGAAATTCGGTGAAGCGCTCTCAATGACCACGGTTGCAATATCTCCAGGGCGTATGTTCTCGGCCTCGAAATGGACTAAGCGGAAATCCGGGGTGCGACCATTGAGTCTGGCGCGCGATTGATCATGGCGACCTTCGTGATCGCTCACTAGGACTTCATAAGTTTTGCCGATGCTAGCTTCGTTGATAGATCCAGAGATCTCTTGCTGAAGTTTATGAAGCTCTTGATAACGCGCGGCAACAACATCGGCCGCGATCTGATCTGACATCGTCGCAGCAGGAGTTCCTGGGCGCTTTGAATATTGGAATGTATATGCGGCCGTAAATTGTGCTTCCTTGACTACATCTAACGTTCCCTGGAAATCCTCATCGCTCTCTCCTGGGAAACCAACGATGATGTCAGTCGTAATTCCAGCCTCAGGCATGGTGCTTCGAACTTTTTCAATAATGCCTAAATAGCGATCGGTTCGGTAGGAGCGGCGCATAGCTTGCAAGACTTTATCGGAACCAGATTGAAGCGGCATATGAAGGTGCGGCATCACTTTAGGCGAGCTAGCCATTGCATCGATAACGTCATCGGTGAAATCACGTGGATGCGGTGACATGAATCGGATTCGCTCAAGTCCATCAACCTTCGCACATTCACGCAGCAGCGTTGCGAATGCCCCGCGGTCTCCAAAACCGACTCCATAAGCGTTAACGTTTTGACCAAGGAGAGTTACTTCTACAACTCCCTGCTCTGCTACTGCGCGAACTTCACGCAGTACTTCTTCCATCGGGCGATCTTTTTCAATTCCGCGAAGCGAGGGAACAATGCAGAAGGTGCAGGTGTTGTTGCAACCAACCGAGACAGAGACCCAAGCGCTGAAAGCAGAATGACGCTTTACTGGAAGAGTTGAGGGGAAATGTTCGAGAGATTCTTTAATTTCGATTTGCGATTCTTCTTCAATTCGAGCTCGTTCAAGCAAAGCTGGAAGTGAGCCGACGTTGTGAGTTCCGAAAACGACATCTACATATGGCGCACGCTTGATAATGGCATCTTGATCTTTCTGGGCCATACAACCACCGACAGCAATTTGAAAGCCTGGGTTAGCTTTCTTGAGTGGGGCTAGGAAGCTGAGATTTCCGTAGAGCTTGTTATCTGCATTCTCGCGAACAGCGCAGGTATTAAAGACCACGAGGTCTGGCTGAGAATCAGCTAGCGCTGGAAGATATCCGGCATCAAGCAATAATCCCGAGATGCGCTCGGAGTCATGCACGTTCATCTGGCAGCCGTATGTTTCGACTACAAAGGTGCGTGCGCTCATCCCCTAATCTTAGGAGGTTTAGGAAGCGAGAAGTTCCTTCATAATTCTTTGGGTGAGGCTATGGCCAAAACCCTTGCGCGCGAGCACCGAGTGAACACGGCGGTAGACCACCTCTTCATCCAGGTGAGCGCATGATCGATATTTACGTTCAGCCAACTCGTAGGCCATCTGGTACTCGGCATCCTCATCGATCTCATCGATGACTTCATCGATGAACTCTTGTGGAACTCCCTTAGCCCGCAACTCTTGGGCAATTGAGCGCTTACTTAACTTTTTCTGGCGTTGACGAGATTCCGACCAGATACGTGCGAATTCAAGATCGTTGAGCAGCCCTTGCAGCTCCAGGTTATCTAAGACGGAGGCAGCGACCTCTGGGTCGCTGCCTCGCTTAAGTAGGTGTGCCTCTAACTCTGCGCGGCTCTTTGCGCGTGGAGCAAGCGCATAGAGCGCTATATCCATGCAATCGCCGTATGAGAGAACTTTAGGTTCACCCATGTCGAGAGAGTCAGCATTTCTCACCTCTTAGAAATCAACCTCTGCAGCAGCTGCATCAATTGCGGCAACGAGTTCAGGGTCAACCTGTTCGTTGATTGCAACCGGGGTGAAGTGTTCGCGGATCTTCTGTTCGATCTCATTTGCGAGATCTGGGTTGTCGATCAAGAAGTTACGAGAGTTCTCTTTACCTTGGCCCAGTTGATCGCCCTCGTAGGTATACCAAGCACCTGATTTCTTCACAGCGCCTACATCAACACCCATATCGATGAGTGAGCCTTCGCGTGAGATTCCAGTGCCGTAAATGATGTCGAACTCAGCTTGCTTGAACGGTGGAGCCATCTTGTTCTTCACAACTTTGACGCGAGTACGGTTACCGACCGCATCTTGGCCATCCTTCAGTGTTTCGATACGACGAACATCCATGCGAACTGATGCATAGAACTTGAGCGCCTTACCACCAGTTGTTGTTTCAGGAGTTCCGAAGAAGACACCGATCTTTTCACGCAGCTGGTTGATAAAGATTGCTGTTGTATTTGACTGATGAAGTGCGCCAGTCATTTTGCGGAGCGCTTGAGACATTAAACGAGCCTGAAG
>CAIWXY010000029.1 GCA_903916775.1 uncultured Actinomycetes bacterium | reverse complement strand
CTTGATGCACTCGCCTGGATTGCTGATGCCACCGAACGCGGTGCTGGAGAGATTCTTCTTAATTCGATGGATGCGGATGGCACGCGTGCTGGCTATGACATCGAGATGCTCTCCACCGTCAGATCCCTTACCCATGTTCCTCTCATTGCAAGCGGCGGAGCGGGCAAAATCGAAGATTTTGGCGCGGCGCTGGATGCAGGAGCTGACGCCTTGTTGGCCGCGAGCGTCTTTCATTTTGGGACTTTCACCATCGCCCAGGTGAAGGAATATCTTGGAGAACACGGATATTCGGTTCGCCGTTAAGTGTGATTACGGCAGAATACTCAAATGAACATCCCATCGGCGATCGTGGCTCATTTCGACAAAAATGAGTTGGTCGCTGCAATCGCTCAAGATGCAACCACTCATGAAGTGTTGATGATGGCGTGGATGAATCGCGAAGCCCTCGAGGCAACACTCACAACTGGCGACGTTACCTATTGGAGCAGAAGCCGAAATGAACTCTGGGTCAAAGGTCTCACCTCTGGGCATGCCCAAAAGTTGGTGAGTGCGCATTACGACTGTGATGGTGATGCGATTGTTCTCAAAGTCAATCAGGTAGGCACGGCATGTCACACCGGGGAGCGGAGCTGCTTCTTTAGCGAACTCCCATCTGAATCTGGTGCACTATGAGTAAGGCTCATATTTCACTTGAAGAATTCCGTAACTATGCGCGCGACTACAACGTCATTCCTGTCGCACGAAAATATCTTGCTGATTCTTATACGCCACTTGCAATTTATCAAAAGCTTGTAGGAACTCGCTCTCGAACTTTTCTTCTTGAATCTGCCGAAAATGGTGGGACATGGTCACGTTACTCATTTATCGGTGTTCGATCTGAATCAACTCTGACCTCAAAGGATGGAAAGGCGATCTGGCTCGGAACAACACCATCTGGTGCGCCAGAAGGAATTGATCCGCTCGAGGCGCTCAAGATTGCAGCATCTCACTTGCGAGCACCTGAGATGTCGGAGTTGCCGCCACTTACGGGAGGCCTTGTCGGTTACGCCGGGTATGAGATCGTGAGGAGACTTGAGAAAATATCTTCACTCGCGAGTGAAGATATTGAACTGCCAGAGATTGCCTTTATGTTGACATCTGATCTTGCAGTTTTTGATCATCTCGAAGGCTCGCTGACTCTTATTGCCAATGCAGTGAATTGGGATGGGAGCGCAGATCGCGTTGATGAAGCATATGCAGATGCTTTGGCTCGATTAGATTCGATGGAATCTACGATGAAAGAGCCGCTCGAAGCGACAATCAATACTCCTTTCGCACCGACCAAGCCGCAGTACACGCGCAACACAACGAGCGAAGAATTCTGCTCAAAGATTGAAAAAATTAATGAAGAGATCAGAAGCGGTGAAGCTTTTCAGGTTGTACTTTCTCAGCGATTCGAGATGGAGAACCAAGCCAGTGCGCTCGATATCTATAGAGCGTTGCGCTTATCTAATCCAAGCCCGTACATGTATCTCTTTAGATTCGATGATGGCCTTGAGATCGTTGGTTCAAGCCCTGAGGCTCTCGTTAAAATTCATGGCAGCGATGTCATGATTCATCCAATTGCGGGCACACGCCCACGATCTAGTGACCCAGAAATCGACGCCCGCAATGCAGAAGAACTTCTTGCAGACCCTAAGGAGCGCGCGGAACATCTCATGCTCGTGGACTTAGGCCGCAATGACTTAGGGCGCGTCTGCGCACCCGGCACCGTAGAAGTTGTTGAATTTATGAATATCGAGCGTTACTCACATGTGATGCACATAGTCTCAACTGTCACCGGCACTCTCGCCCCAACTTCCACTCCAGTGGATGCACTCTTGGCAGTCTTTCCCGCGGGTACGCTTTCCGGCGCTCCAAAACCACGTGCAATGCAGATCATCGAAGAGAATGAACCAACTCGTCGCGGCATCTATGGTGGGACGATCGGGTACCTAGATTTTCGCGGCAACATCGATACATGTATTGCGATTCGCACCGCTGTCCTCAAAGATGGCATTGCTTATGTTCAAGCTGGTGCGGGAATTGTTGCTGATTCAGATCCAGCCAGTGAAGATATGGAATGTCAGAACAAAGCGGCAGCAGTTCTCGGCGCAATTGCGAGTGCAAATCAATTGAGGAAAATTTAATGATCATTCTCAAGCTAGTGATTGTTCTCGCCATCTTGCTGTTAGTTATGTACTTCTCGCTTCGACTTATTAAGCGTGGAATGTCCAAGCGCTATGAGCCAAAGGCTCGCACTCCATGGAACACCTTGAGCGATGGGGAAGATCCAACCTTATGAGCACTGCACTTGAAGCAATTGTTGAAGGCGTTCTAGAAGACCTTCAAAAGAGAATAGTTCCGCTCAGCCAATTGCGCGAGGCTCTGGAAAATGCACCAGCTATTCGCAGCGCCTACGACTCACTCAGTCGCACTGGTACTCAAATAATTGCAGAGGTTAAACGCTCTTCACCAAGCAAGGGTGCGCTAGCCACCATTTCTGATCCCGTGAAATTGGCGATGGAATACCAGGATGCCGATGCTGCAGTAGTCAGCGTTTTGACTGAGCCACGGCGATTTGCTGGCAGCTCGGCTGACTTGGTAGCAGTCCGCCGCGAACTATCCATTCCGATTTTGCGCAAAGATTTTATTGTTACCGAATTTCAAGTTCTTGAGACGCGAGTATTAGGCGCAGACTTGATGCTTTTGATTGTTGCAGCGCTCTCTGATT
>CAIWXY010000028.1 GCA_903916775.1 uncultured Actinomycetes bacterium | reverse complement strand
ATTCTCGCCACCCTGGCTTACAAATGGATGTGCGATCTTCGCTGCCGCTTTCGCAATGCTTGCCTCGCTGACTGGATTCTCACCATGCGACTTCACATACTCTACTGCGCCCTTACCTGCACGACGGCCAAAGACCAAGAGATCGGTAAGTGAGTTTCCACCAAGCCGATTTGAGCCATGCATTCCACCAGCAACTTCACCGGCGGCAAATAACCCATCAACGCCTACTGCAGCTGCAGAATCTGGATCAACTTCAACGCCACCCATCACGTAGTGACAGGTAGGACCGACTTCCATGGGCTCCTTGGTGATATCTACACCAGCGAGTTCGTAGAACTGATGCCACATCGATGGCAGGCGCTTCTTAATAACTTCTGCGGAGAGGCGCTTTGATACATCGAGGAAGACTCCGCCATGTTCTGTTCCACGTCCTGCTTTAACTTCGCTGTTAATTGCGCGCGCAACTTCATCGCGAGGTAACAACTCTGGAGGGCGGCGATTGTTGTCTTGATCGATATACCAACGATCTGCCTCAGCCTCATTGTCGGCATACTTATCTTTGAAGACATCTGGAATGTACTTAAACATGAATCGCTCGCCAAGAGTGTTGGTCAAAATTCCACCCTCACCACGAACCGATTCGGTAACAAGAATTCCCTTAACTGAAAGTGGCCAGACCATTCCAGTTGGATGGAATTGCAAGAACTCCATATCCACGAGATTGGCGCCGGCCTTGAGTGCTAGAGCGTGGCCATCTCCAGTGCCCTCCCAGGAGTTGGAGGTAATTTTGAATGTCTTTCCGACTCCACCTGTTGCAATAACAACTGCAGGCGCTTCGAAGAGCACTTCCGCTCCGTTTTCACGGCGGTATCCATATGCTCCGGCAACCTTGCCATTCTCTTTTAGAATTTCGGTGATGGTGACTTCGGCAAACACCTTGATGTTCTTTTCAGGATCGCCAGTCTCACGACCATCCTTCTGTTGCAGCGCCACAATGCGTTGTTGCATTGTGCGAATAAGTTCCAGACCAGTACGGTCACCGACGTGAGCCAACCGTGGATACTCATGACCGCCAAAGTTACGCTGTGAAATCTTTCCCTCTTTGGTGCGATCAAAGAGTGCGCCCCATACTTCTAGCTCCCAAATACGATCTGGCGCCTCTTTAGCGTGAAGTTCAGCCATGCGGTAGTGATTCAGGAATTTGCCTCCGCGCATAGTGTCGCGGAAGTGCACCATCCAGTTATCCTTTTCGTTGACATTACCCATGGATGCAGCAGCGCCACCCTCAGCCATAACGGTGTGTGCCTTACCAAATAAAGATTTACAGACGATAGCGACAGATAGACCTGCCTCGCGTGCCTCTACCGCTGCACGCAACCCCGCACCACCAGCACCGATTACGACATCATGACGAACGCGACGGCCGCCCGATTCAAACGTCTCGACCAAGGAAACAGGGGCTACACGATCTTTTGGGCTTGGCTTGGCTTCGAGAAAACCATCGGCATTGCGAACCAT
>CAIWXY010000027.1 GCA_903916775.1 uncultured Actinomycetes bacterium | reverse complement strand
TTTCGCGCGTATACGCTAATTCCATATTCATGGACAAGAGCAGCTGCAGTGTCATCCTGAGTTGAGAGTGGATTTGACGCGCAGAGTGCGAGCTCGGCTCCGCCAGCTTTAAGTGCGCGCATCAAGTTTGCTGTCTCTGTAGTCACGTGCATGCAAGCTGTGATTCGAACTCCAGCGAATGGCTTCTCTTTCTCAAAGCGAGCTTTGATCTGAGCGAGGACAGGCATGTTGCGCTCTGCCCATTCGATGCGCTTCTTGCCCTCTGCAGCAAGTGAGGCATTTGCAATCTCGTGTCCAACAACAGTGTCTAGCGCCATGGCTTCTCCCCTAATTCCCCTAAATTCCCCGAAATGTGGTCAATCAGCGTTCTGTAGCAATGGCAGAAGGTTACCTGAAAAGGGCTAAGACCTGATCTCTGATCGTCGCCATCTGCTCCGGAGTTTTTGCCTCAACATTCAGACGAAGAAGTGGCTCGGTATTGGAGGGACGCACGTTAAACCACCAGCCATCACCCTGGACGGTGATTCCATCTAGCTCGTCTATCTCGTGGCCTTTTCCATATGTTTGCTTGACTAAGGCAACGCTCGCAGCGGAGTCGCTCACCTTGGTATTAATCTCACCACTGGCAAAATAGCGGTTAAGCGGAGCAAGCATCTGCGACAAAGAACCATCAAAATGCGCAAGTTCGGCGATTGCAAACAGTGCAGCAAGGGCCCCGGAGTCGGCCTTCCAAAAATCTGCAAAATAGAAATGGCCTGAATGTTCCCCGCCAAAAATTGCACCAGTCTCGGCCATCATCTTTTTAATGTAGGAGTGACCCACTCGAGAACGCAGCGCTGTTCCCCCATGCTCTGCCACGATTTCTGGCACAGCGTGCGATGAGATGAGATTGTAAATAATTTTCGAGCTCGGCTTGCGCTTGAGTTCACGAATTGCAATCAGCGCCGTGAGAGCCGATGGGTTTACAAGATCACCCTTCTCATCGACCAAGAAGCAGCGGTCTGCATCCCCATCAAAAGCCAATCCGATATCAGCACCTTCGCTTTTGACCCGGTTGACTAAGTCGACGAGATTTGAAGGTTCGATTGGGTTAGCTTCATGGTTGGGGAAATTGCCATCCAATTCAAAGTACATAGGAATGATCTCAACATTGAGTTGTTCCATAATTGCAGGAGCCGTATAGCCGGCCATACCGTTGCCTGCATCAATAACAACTTTTAGTTTCTTACCGCTAGTCTGACTATTAGCAATTGGCAATTCTCCCGGAGCGAAGAGGCCTAGTAGAAAATCGACATAGTCTCCAAGCATGTTGCGTTCAGTAATTTTGCCAAGCGGACCAGTTGACATTGGAACACCTTCGATCATCAATTGCTTGATACGCAAAAGTCCAGATTCAACTCCGATAGGGCGTGCACCGCTTTTAGCTAATTTCATTCCGTTGTAGCGCGCAGGATTATGACTAGCCGTGAACATGACGCCGGGAAGATTGAGTGAACCTGTTGCAAAGTAGAGCATGTCGGTTGAAGCCAAGCCCATGCGGATAACATCGATACCTTGAGATGTCACGCCATCAGCGAAAGCAGAAGCCAGTGGATCTGATGATGGCCGCATATCTTCACCGACCACTACTGTTGCGGGCTCTCGCTCTTCCATCAAAAAACGAGCAAAGGCTGTACCGAGAACAAAGGCGAATTCAGGAGTGATCTGTTCGTCAACGAGTCCTCGAACGTCATAAGCCTTGATGACTGCATCTAATTCTTCGCGAGTAAACATGGTGTGAACCTACAGAAGGTGAGGGGCTCTCGTGAAATTCTCTAGGAGAGATCCGTTGGAATTGAACGCAAATGGCCGCGCCGGCCTAACTCTGAAGATGGTTGCGAGCTATCACTCTTGGAATGGTTCGAGGACCCCAAGCCGTCTTCTGAATCGGATGAAGCTGTTCCCGCCTGTGCCTGCTGCGCTACTTCACGTACGGCATCTGCAATCGCCATCAGGTCATCATCGTTTGGACCGATTTCGCCCTCTGTTGGCTCAAGTCGCGAGACGCTCCAACCATTAGGAAGGGTTAATCTGGCGCTATGTAATTCGCAGAGGTCGTAGGAGTGCGGCTCGGCAAAAGTAGCCAAAGGACCAAGAACGGCAGTTGAATCTGCGTACACATAGATCAAAGTTTTGGTCGCGACAAACCGACAGCCGGCGCGAGAACAAGCCCGCCCCACTCGTGGATGTGATCGCATATT
>CAIWXY010000026.1 GCA_903916775.1 uncultured Actinomycetes bacterium | reverse complement strand
TCTGAAGATGATGTTCTTCTTCCAGTTGGCGGATTGCTTGATATTCTCGATTCTTATGCATTCATTCGCACCCAGGGCTACCTAGCTGGTCCAAACGATGTTTATGTTTCACTCCAGCAGATCCGTCGCTACGGATTGCGTAAAGGCGATGTCATCACAGGTCAGGTTCGCGCACCACGCGAGGGTGAGCGCAAAGAGAAGTTCAATGCACTCGTAAAGATCGACACAGTTAACGGCCTCGAGCCAGAGGCAGCTCGCGATCGCGTTGATTTCGCAAAGCTTGTTCCGCTCTACCCGCAAGAGCGTCTTCGTTTGGAAACACTTCCAAACATTCTGACAACGCGCGTCATTGATCTTGTTGCACCTATTGGTAAGGGGCAGCGCGGACTTATCGTTTCGCCTCCTAAGGCTGGTAAGACCATGGTCTTGCAATCTATAGCCAACGCAATCACCACCAACAATCCAGAAGTTCACTTGATGGTTGTTCTTGTTGATGAGCGCCCAGAAGAAGTGACGGATATGCAGCGCAGCGTGAAGGGTGAAGTTATTGCTTCGACCTTCGACCGCCCAGCCGATGATCACACCAGCGTTGCAGAACTAGCGATTGAGCGCGCAAAGCGTTTGGTCGAAATGGGCCACGATGTCGTTGTGCTCCTCGACTCGATCACTCGTCTAGGTCGCGCGTACAACATCTCAGCTCCAGCATCCGGACGTATTCTCTCCGGTGGTGTGGATTCAGCTGCGCTCTATCCACCAAAGAAGTTCTTCGGTGCTGCTCGTAATATTGAAAACGGTGGATCGCTCACCATTCTTGCGACTGCTCTCGTTGAGACCGGTTCTAAGATGGATGAAGTTATCTTCGAAGAGTTCAAGGGCACCGGTAACATGGAGCTCAAGCTCGATCGTCGATTCGCTGATAAGCGCATTTTCCCTGCGGTTGATGTTGATGCATCAGGTACCCGTAAGGAAGAGATCTTGATGGGCAAGGAAGAACTCAATATCGTCTGGCGTCTGCGCCGCGTATTGCACGCCCTAGAGTCCCAACAGGCGCTTGAACTCCTTCTCGAGAAGATGAAGGGCACCAAGTCCAACGTCGAATTCTTGATGCAGATCCAGAAAACTACGATCAACGAGGCTGAAGCAGGCTCATCCACCGTCAACGGTAACTAGTCCCAAATAAGTCTCAAATAAGCCCTAAATAATGCCCAAATAGCCCCCAAATAAGGGGGCCTGGAAACTAGGGTAAGATTTAAGGGCTGGTTCACGGGATTTCCGACCCAGTACGTTTTGTTAGCTGTTCCACGCAGCTGACCCGAAAGACAGGTATCACCATGAAGCCAGAGATTCATCCAGAATATATCGAGACCACTGTTACATGTGGTTGCGGCAAGGTTTTCCAGACTCGTTCAACAAAGGCATCAGGCTCTATCTATGTTGAAGTCTGCTCTGAGTGCCATCCGTTCTACACAGGCAAGCAACGTATCTTGGATACTGGCGGCCGTGTTGCAGCATTCGAAAAGCGTTTCGGTAAGGCAACAGAAGCTAAGTAGCTTTCTTAAAAGACCGCGAGTTGCGCCCCACCAGTTGTGGGCGCCCGCGGTCTTTTTTATTGGAAAAATTTAGTCGGATATTTTTTACCACGTCTTATTAATCTATAGGGAGCGATCATGACTCAAGCACACGACAAGTTCGGTAATGTGCACGAACTACTCGATGAGTACATCCAGCTCGAAGCCGATCTAGCAGATCCATCTATCCATAACGATCAAGGCAAAGCTCGCCAACTCGGCAAGCGTTATGCCCAACTCGGTCCTGTGATTGCGGGATACCGTGCATGGAAATCTGCGACAGAAGACCTGGCAGCTGGCCGCGAAATGGCAGCAGAAGATCCAAGTTTTGCAGGGGAGATCCCACTCCTTGAATCAACCCTGGCAACAGCCGAAGAAAAGCTCGAAGAACTCTTGTTGCCGCGTGACCCTAATGATGATCGCGACGTGATCATGGAAATTAAAGCCGGAGTTGGTGGCGATGAGTCAGCGCTCTTCGCTGGTGACCTATTGCGCATGTATCAGCGCTATGCCGAAAAAAATGGCTGGAAGACTGAGATTATTGATGCTACCGATTCCGAAATGGGTGGCTACAAAGATATTTCTATGGCGATTAAATCAAAAGGAGTCGCCGAGCCTGGCCACACTCCTTATGCGAAACTTAAATTTGAGGGTGGCGTGCACCGCGTTCAGCGCGTTCCTGAGACAGAGTCACAAGGCCGTATCCACACATCTGCAGCCGGTGTCCTCATTCTGGCCGAAGCTGATGAAGTCGATGTAGAGATTCGCCAGCAAGATCTGCGCATCGATGTCTATCGCTCATCAGGTCCTGGTGGACAGTCTGTTAACACCACCGACTCAGCGGTACGTATTACCCATATTCCAACTGGCATCGTCGTGTCGTGTCAGAATGAAAAGTCACAACTCCAGAACAAAGAATCTGCGATGCGTATCTTGCGCGCGCGTATGTTGGCTGCAGCTCAAGAAGAAGCAGACAGAATTGCATCTGAGGCGCGTAACGCACAGGTTAAATCTGTTGACCGCTCTGAGCGCATTCGCACATACAACTTTCCAGAAAACCGCTTGAGTGATCACCGTGTTAACTTCAAGGCTAACAACCTAGATGCAGTTCTCAATGGCGAGCTTGATGATGTCATCAACGCGCTCCTTGAGGCGGACAAGGCAGCGAAGTTAGCGAGCAGCGAGCACTAATGATTCGCAAAGATTTACTTCACATCACCAAGGATTACTTCAAGGCCCAAGATATTCCAACGGTTGACGCGGATTTACTGCTCGCACATTTATTGGGGTGCAATAAGGGTGAAGTCCAACTGAAGTTAATGAAATTAGATGATGAGCAGACCAGCGAATTAGATCGCGAACTGCGCCGCTTGGTGCTACGTCGCCAAAATGGCGAACCAACGCAGTACATCATCGGCAGCGCGCCATTTCGCTATCTCAACCTCAAGGTCGGTCCGGGAGTATTGATCCCTCGTCCAGAGACGGAGAGCCTGGTCGAACTTGTGAAGGTTCGTATTGCAGAGATCGATCCAGCCACCCTTGTTAAACCAGTCGAGATCATTGATTTGGGAGCAGGAAGCGGTTGCGTTGCGATCTCACTGGCAACAGAAGATTGTGGCAAAGAAGTGGATGTCACCGCAGTTGAGAAATCGCCCGAAGCATTTGAGTGGCTAGAAGCCAATGTCATTGCAACTGGCGCGAAGGTGAAGGCTGTACTCAGCGATGTTGCCACAGCATGCGACGATGATCGTTTCGATATCGTTGTAGCCAACCCGCCGTATATTCCCAAGATGCAGATCTTGCCCATCAATGTTCGCTTTGAGCCTGCCGATGCCCTTTTTGGGGGCGCTGACGATGGAATGGAAATCCCGAACCACTTCATTGCGGCAAGTGCCAGACTCCTTAAATGTGGAGGATTTGTGGCGATCGAGCATCATGAATCACAAGAAGCCCTTATGGTGGCTGCTCTGGAGCAGGATTTCACCGACATTAAGAGCGTCAAAGACCTTACGGGTCGACCTCGTTTTACGACTGGAATTCGCAAGCAGCTCTAGCTGCGCCAAGTTTTAGCGAGCTGTTTGATACGTACTGCGAACTGCCTTGCGAGTGAAGACGTTCTGTATCAGCTGCAGATCACCAGCGCGAAAACCGGCGGCCGAAGCCAATAGGTAGTAGTTCCACATTCTTCTAAATCGCAGGTCATATTCCGGGATTTCGTCCCACACATTATTGATGTTGGCATGCCACTGCATCAAGGTCTTGTCGTAGTCAGGTCCAAAATTATGCACATCTTCAATAATGAACTTCTTCTCGCTAGCCCGTGCGATCTGGGCGAGTGAGGGGAGTACGCCACCTGGGAATATATATCGGTCAAAGAATGGGTCAGTGACCTGCTTGGTGACATTTGATGCAATCGTGTGATGAAGCATGATGCCATCTGGCGCCAAAAGTTGATCACACGTATCAAAGAAATCTTTGTAGTTCTTAGGACCAACATGCTCCATCATTCCGATGGAGGTGATCCGGTCAAAGGTGCCAGTGAGATCGCGATAATCTTGCTGAATAAATTCAATATCAAGCCCTTGCGAGAGTGACCTGGCGAGTGAGATTTGATTATCTGCGGGTGAGATGCCAACAGCGCTCACCTTGTATTTCTTGGTCACATACCGCAGGAATCCACCCCAGCCACTGCCAATATCAAGAATTCTCATCCCAGGTTCTAGGTGAAGTTTGCGCGCAATCAGATCAAATTTGGCTTCTTGGGCCTGCTCAAGAGTTGTGGCATCTTTCCAATAACCGCACGAATAGGCCATACTCGAATCGAGCATTCGGGTATAAAGATCGTTGCCAATGTTGTAATGGTGCTTGGCATTTGATGCAGCACGCTTTTTGGTTTGGTTATTGCGCAGCACTGATCGAGTGACGTGGAATGCGAGTGCTGGTGATGGTTTGAGAAGGTCGAGAACATCGATGCTCAAAAGTTTGGTCAACATGACATCGATCGCGTTGCAATCCCACCAGCCATCCATATAGCTCTCGGCAAGGCCTAGTTGCTTTTGTGAGATCACTCGATCCCAGAAGCGATCATTGTGAATGTGGATCGACCATGGCTCACCGCTATTGACCGGTATTCCAGCTTTCTCCAAGATCTGCGTGGCGATGGACTTACTCGACATATCAATATTTTCCTACGAGGTCGGTCAATCTTCAAGAACCTCTCAAAAATTCCCTTAGGATAAAGCCATGCGTCAATCACAACACCCACCGGTCGATGGTCTGCCACTCTCGCAACTGCGCTTACGCACCAGTGAGAAATGGACGGGATTTGCCCCCGATGTCCTTCCGATGCCGGTGGCCGAGATGGATTTTGAGATCGCCAAGCCAATTCGTGATGTATTGACTGAGATGATCTCCAATTCTGATACCGGATATATGGGTAGCAGCCCGCTTCTCGCGAACAATTTCGCGGCTTACGCTAAGTCAGCATGGGGTTGGGAAGTAGACCCAGAGCAGTTCTATATCTGCACCGATGTGGGTGTGGGAATGGTGGAGATCAGCCGCCAGATTGTTCAACCGGGCGATGCGATCATGATTCACTCACCGGTCTATTTCAACATGAGGACCAGCTGGATTAATGAACTTAAGTGTCGCGAATTCGATGTCCCGTTAAAGAAAGATGGCTTGCATTACACCCTGGATCTAGAGGGAGTCGAAGCTGGATACAAGGCTGGTGTGAAACTCCACTACCTCTGCAATCCTCACAACCCAACTGGTACCGTCTTCACACGCGCCGAATTAGAAAAGATTGCCGATCTGGCTAAGGAGTATGGCGTTATTGTTGCAAGTGATGAG
>CAIWXY010000025.1 GCA_903916775.1 uncultured Actinomycetes bacterium | reverse complement strand
TTCCGCGTGGAGTTGAAAGAAGTAGGCCTGCGCAATCTCATTGAGAGCGAAGTTTTTGCTCCTATTGGCCGACGTGCCACTTTCATCGTGACCCCAGTTCTCCTGCTTTCGCCTTGGAGCTTTGATCTCTTGCTGCATCCCACACACTGGCTTGCGGCTCCTGGAGTACCGCTTACTGGGGGAGGCGTAGCATCAGCGATACTTTTCAACCCTGGCGGGGTTGGTTCAACTCCACTCTGGCTGATCGCACCGGTATTTCTCTGCGTTGCATATATTGCACTCATTCGAGCCCTGAGTTCGCTGACTTTCATACTTTCGGCGCTCCTTGGCAGCACGATTCTTCTCAACGCCTTTCATGTGAGCGCTCACGGCTCCACAAGCAATGTCTGGTCCGGTGAACTCTTACTCATTGCAACCATCATCGCCATACCACCCTTGCTCCAACAAGCTGAAGACGTCATACCAACTCTACGAAGAAGCAGATTGGGAGTTGCACATATCAGTGTTGGGGCTGCAGTCACGGCGCTCGGCATAAGTGCATTGGCAATGAGTGTTTGGATCGCGGGATCAGCTAATAGCTCACAAGTTCGTGGCAACCAACCATCAGTCATTCCGGCATTTGTTGGTGCGTTGGCCGATACGCCATCTCGCCCGAAGACCATTCTTCTCTCGGTGGTAGGTAATTCGACTTCCTACTTCATTTCGAATGGAAGTGAACTCTCTATGGGTGATGCGGATGTGGCGGATAAAATTCCGAACCAAATCCAAGATGCCATGACCCAACTCGTTACTGGCTCAGGTTTAGCTGCCAGCAAAGTTCTAGGTGGTTTCGGGATTCAGTATCTCTTCATCAAGGCTCCAACACCAGTCTCGTTATCGACTCTGATTGACGGTATCGGAGGATTTGTTCGTATCTCATCCACTGCAAACGGAACTATGTGGAAAATTGTCCACGCCAATTCTCGAGTTGAATTTGTAACAGCGAACGGAGCAAGATCCACTCTAAGCTCAGGATCTTCGGATGCAGTCGGAGCAGTGAGTAGCGCAGGTCAACTTACGCTCGCGCAAGTTTTTGATAGCAACTGGCGCTTACTCGACAATGGCAAGCCGGTACCAGAAGAAAAAAACGCAGCAGGACTTCCAGTCTTTACTGTTCCAGGGGGCGGCTCGCTAG
Organism: uncultured Actinomycetes bacterium; assembly: GCA_903916775.1. Classification (GTDB taxonomy): domain Bacteria; phylum Actinomycetota; class Actinomycetes; order Nanopelagicales; family Nanopelagicaceae; genus PALSA-747. The sequence goes on along the minus strand of CAIWXY010000025.1, from coordinate 1,916 downwards.
TCCTCAGCTATGACGGCACTATTCACAGGGCGCTTTTATCCCTCCAATTCCTTGCACTCCTTGTAGCCATTGTTATGGCGCTGCCATCGGGTCGACGTAAAGTCGAAGTACCACTCGAGGAGTTGGTCTAAGTGCGAATCGATTTCAGCCGATCTGTGCAGGTGCGAGTAGGCGCAGCTCTTGTTTTGGGAGCCTCACTTGCTCTGGCCATTAGTGCCCCACACATATCTCCGGCACAGCGAGCAACTCGATTAGAGCGGAATTTTCCAGCCACGCTCTGCCCTGCAGCTCTCGGCGGCAGCACGAACATTTCGTTACCTCAAAAACATCTGCAAATTCGCAGCATCAATCCCAAAACTCTATTCACGCACACAACCCCATTCACGCAATTGCCAAGCAGCTCGTACGCAACCTATGTACAAGGAACTTCGGGAATCCCTATCGCATTTAATTCAGCATCCGCGGTTGGTAGCGCTGCCGTGCTTTGCAATGCTGGCGGACAGAGTCAGTGGTTTATTGGTGGGACAGCTGCTTTATCTAGTCAAGATATTCTTGAAGTGATCAACAGCGGATTAAGTAGCTCTAATGTGTTGATTTATCCGTACACGAGCAAGGGGTCGGTTGCTCCAATCGCACTTACCGTAAAAGCGAATTCTGATTCACAAGTTTCAGTGGCTTCTTTGGCTCCAGGAGAAAATTCAGTTGCTTTTAATGTCGTGACGCTTACGGGGCGCGTAAGTAGTTTCCTGCTTGATCATCGCAAAGCTGGACTTTCAGATTTAGGTGCAAGTTATGTTTCTGCAACTAACGCAGCAACAAACACTATTTTTCTGGGGGGCCTCACTAATGGAAGTGCGGGTAGCAACGCAGCATCTCAACTGGTTCGCCTATTGGTTCCCGGTGGAATAGATGCAAATATCTCAACGTTGGTGTACTCGAGTAATGGTTCTTTTGCTCCAGTCGGTTTGAGTCAACTCACCGTCCCGCATCAAAAAGTAGTTGACGTTCCGCTTCCAACGGCGCAGACACCATCTCCCTATGGAATTGAAATCACCTCTGATCAACCAATTTTCGCGAGCGTGCTAACGAACATTTCGCACGGCGGAAATGATTTTGCCTGGGCTAATTCATTAACTCCATTGGCTTTTGGTAATTCTTCAGCAGCTGTCATGAATTTTTCTGGTGCGTCACCAACACTTCTTTTTATGGGTTCACAGATTTCGGTTCAACTACGTTGGCAACTTAGTTCGGGTGCTCGCGGAACTGCTACCGTCAGCGGTCAGGGCGAAGTGAGCTGGAAGTCTCCTGGCCCCATTGATCTGATCACCATAAATACGCAAGGTAAGGCTGCGGTCTACGGCGGAGCAATACTCAAAAACGGGGGAACTAGCTTGAGCTATCTCCCACTGGAGTCGAGCCTTGCCGAAAATGGCTCACCGCTACCAACGTCCGATATTCGAACGTTGGTTCGCGCGACGCCCTAATCTCTCCACATCCTTAAATCCACCAATACGGGACGCAAAGGCGATAATCTCTCAATATGCGATCACATCCACGAGTAGGGCGGGCTTGTTCTCGCGCCGGCTGTCGGTTTGTGGCGACCAAAACTTTGATCTATGTCTACGCAGATTCAACTGCCGTTCTTGGTCCTTTGGCTACTTTTGCCGAGCCGCACTCCTACGACCTCTGTGAATTGCATAGCGCCAGGTTAACCCTTCCCAATGGTTGGAGCGTCTCAAGACTTGAGCCAGCACAGGGTGAAATCGGTCCGAACGATGATGATTTGATGGCGATTGCAGATGCCGTGCGTGAAGTAGCGCAGCAGGCGCAGACGGGAACGGCTTCGTCCGATTCAGAAGACGGTCTGGGAGCCTCCAACCATTCCAAGAGTGATAGCTCGCAACCATCTTCAGAGT
>CAIWXY010000024.1 GCA_903916775.1 uncultured Actinomycetes bacterium | reverse complement strand
GTCATCATGTGCTGCGCGATATGCACCAGCCAACTCAGGATCTGTGGCAAGTCTGGCCTGCATTTGCGCCATCATCCCAGAGCCTTCAAGAGTTGAGATGGCACCAGTCAGCTTGGGACAGGTCGCGTAATAAAAGGTTGGGAATGGTGTCCCGTCGGAGAGCCGTGGTGGAGTCTCTACGACATCAGGCTTTCCACATGGGCAACGGTGGGCAATAGCATGTACATCACGCGGGGTGCGACCCAGTTGGGATTCAATCGCATCAAGGTCAGCTTGTGTTGGTTTTTCCAATTATTGATTCACATTCGTACTAGTGATGGATGCAATGACTTCGCCATACCAAGGAAGACCTGCTGGAATTTGATTGGAGACAGGAGCTGCAGGTTGAGCAGTTGTGGAGGCAGAGCTTCCTGCACCAAGAACTACATACTGGCGCTCACCTGGAAATACGTAGTGCAACCGTGTGCGAGCCTGTTGTTCGACATATGCTGGATCGTTCCATTGCTCTAGTTCATGTTGAGCTGCTGTGAGAGTTGATTGGGCACTTGCGAGCTGAACTCGATAAGCATTGATCTGTGCACGTTGGGCAAAAAATCGTTGTAGTGGTGGAGCTAAGGTGATTGCAAGAACTAAGAGCACCGTGGCAAAAGCAAGGCTTCTGCCACTGATGCTCTTAAACATATTCTTATTGTTCTTTTAACTTATGCCTTGAAGCGAGGGAAGGCTGCATGGCCAGCGTAAAGAGCTGACTCATCAAGCTCCTCTTCGATGCGAAGAAGTTGGTTGTACTTCGCAACTCGCTCTGAGCGAGCTGGAGCACCAGTCTTGATCTGACCGCACTCAAGTGCGACAGCCAAATCAGCGATAGTTGTATCTTCTGTTTCACCTGAACGGTGAGACATCATTGTGCGATAGCTATTGCGATGTGCGAGTGAGACTGCATCCAGAGTTTCTGTCAGTGTGCCAATTTGGTTTACCTTGACGAGCATTGCGTTAGCGCTGCCACGCTTGATTCCCTTCGCCAAACGCTCAGGGTTGGTAACAAATAGGTCATCTCCGACGATCTGAATTTTTGAGCCCAACTCAGAAGTCATCTTCGTCCAGCCATCCCAATCATCCTCATCAAGTGGATCTTCGATAGAAACGATTGGATACGCATTCACTAGCTCTGTGTAATAAGCGATCATCTCATCAGCGCTCTTCTGCTTTCCTTCGAAGGCATACTTGCCATCTTTGTGGAATTCAGTTGCAGCAACATCCATAGCGAGCGCAATATCTTTACCTGGCTTAAAGCCGGCAGCTTCGATCGCTTCAAGAATGAGATCAAGAGCGGCACGGTTGCTATCCAAGTTCGGGGCGAATCCACCTTCATCACCCACGCTTGTTGCTAATCCACGCTTCTTCAAAACTCCTTTAAGGGTGTGATAGATCTCTGCTCCCCAACGAAGTGATTCACGGAATGACTCAGCGCCAATTGGGGCGATCATAAATTCCTGTACATCAACGTTGGTATCAGCGTGAGCTCCACCGTTGAGGATGTTCATCATTGGTACTGGAAGGGTGCGGGCTGTAGGTCCACCGATATAACGGAAGAATGAGAGGTCAGAAGATTCTGCTGCAGCGCGAGCTACGGCGAGTGAGACACCAAGGATTGCATTCGCGCCTAGACGAGACTTGTTCTTTGTGCCATCAAGGTCAAGCATCTCTTGATCAACAAAACGCTGATCTTGTGCATCAAAACCAATCACCGCAGGTGCGATCTCGTCATTGACGAAATCAACTGCCTTCTCAACACCCTTACCTAGGTAGCGCTTGCCACCATCGCGTAGTTCGGCAGCTTCAAATGCCCCCGTAGATGCTCCGCTTGGAACTGCAGCGCGCGAGCTGGTGCCATCTTCAAGCAGGACCTCTACCTCAACGGTTGGGTTTCCGCGTGAATCTAGAATTTCGCGGGCATGGACTGTGTCGATTAGTGCCACAAGGCTCTCCTTTTATCTGTATTTATCGCTCATTGAAATTAGCTATCTTGGCTCTTGTGAGCCTCAAACTCTTTGATTCGAGCGATGTACATCTTTGTCGTCGCTCGCAGTGCTGCTTCGGGATCGATCCCGGCCGCTTGGGCCTGGTCAATTATCCCAAAAATTGCTGCTCCCACATCCAATTCGGTGGGAGTTGCTCCAAGTTTCACCGGATGTTCCACTGGAATGGAATATCGGGATTTCTCAGCTCGGTAGATCATCTTGTTCGCCAGGAGCATCGCTGGTTGCCCAAGGGGCACGCCATCGGTAGCCGAAGTTCGACCCTTTTCGATCGCCTTCTGAGCTTCCCAATTCTCAAGAACATCGTCGTACGTGACATCAGAATCGGTAAATACGTGGGGATGGCGGTGGGTCAATTTGTCTGCAACCCCCCGAGCAACATCCTCAATATCAAATGGTGCAGTGTGGTCATCCTCTGCCATGCGGGAATGGAAATAAACCTGAAGCAAAATGTCGCCTAGCTCTTCTTGCATCGCTGTTCTGTC
>CAIWXY010000023.1 GCA_903916775.1 uncultured Actinomycetes bacterium | reverse complement strand
GATCGCATCTTCTGTAATTTCATGAAAGACCATGCGCCTAATCGGGATTTTTGGGCGCAGGACCTCGATCAAATGCCATGCGATCGCCTCGCCCTCGCGGTCCTCATCGGTAGCCAGAATGAGCTCGTCGGCGCCCTTCATCAGCGCAGTGAGTTCTTTAACTTTGGCGCGCTTATCGGGATTAATGACATAAAGCGGGGTGAAGCCATCTTCGATATCGACGCCCTCTTTGGCCCACGCTAATTTCTTATATTCGGCTGGAATATCGGCTGCGCGCTGTGGCAGATCGCGAATGTGGCCAACAGAAGCCTCGACAATGTACTCATCACCCAAAAAGGCACCGATCTTGCGCGCCTTGGCGGGGGATTCGACGATTACTAGCTTCTTGCCCGGACTCATGCGCACACCATAACCGCATCACCCACCTGAACGACAAGTCCACGAAGGTGGTTGTGGTTAGTTCTGGAGTGGGCTGACTATCGGTACCCTTTCGGAATGAGCTTTATTAGCGTCACCACCGCACTGAATTCCAACTTCGCACTGATCATTATTTTTGCGATCTTGGCACTTGAAACCGGGTTGCCTCTGATTATCGGTCTACCTGGCGACACCTTGCTGATCAGCGCGGGCCTCTTCGCCTCTGGCATTGGGGTCGAAGCAGGGCATCACCACCTGAGTATTGCGGTGGTCGCGATCGGTGCACCGCTCTCAGCGATCGTAGGTTCGCAGTTTGGACAGTGGTTGGGCTGGAAATATGGAATCAAAATCTTTAGTCGCGAAGGCTCTAAGTTTTTCGATCCGAGCAAGATTAAGTCAGCCGAGAAGTATGTCTCTAAATATGGAGTTGGCCGAGCGATCGTTCTGGGCCGTTTTATCCCGGTAGTGCGCGGATTGATTAATCCATTATCTGGAATTATCCGAGTCCCGTTTAAGACTTTTACTTTCTGGAATATTTTCGGTGCGTTGATCTGGACTCAGGTATTGATCTGGGGCGCTTATGCAGCCGGTAATACCTTCGCCAATAGCATTTCGAAATATCTCACCGACATCATTATTGCGATTGCAGCGCTTACTGTTCTTCCAATTATTTGGGAGATTTTCAAAGAGTGGCGTACACGCAAACACCTCTCGTAGGGATCAGCTGCGACTTATCCACGCCAGACGATATTTGCAGGCTCTAAGCCTTGTGCAATTAACTTCAGTTGTGACTCCACTAGTTTCTTGCCGCGGGATTCAAAGGCAGTTGAATCGCCACCAACGTGCGGAGAAATGATGCAGTTGGGTGCCCGCCAGAGCGGGTGATCTGCCGGTAATGGCTCCGGATTTGTGACATCGAGGCCTGCGAAAATTCGTCCAGAAGTAAGTTCTGCAACTAGCGCGTCGGTATCAATAATTCCACCTCGCGCAACATTAACGATCACAGCCCCATCTTTAAGTTCTGATAACCGCTTAGCGTTAAAGAAATTCTTTGATTCATCATTGAGCGGCATCACGATAAAGATAATGTCGTAATTTTTGATCTTGCTATCAAAAGTTGAAATTGTCTGAGAACCGTTTGCACCACTACGAGAATAAAGGGTGGTTTCAACGTTGTAAGGCGAGAGATAACTTTTAAGTGTTGTGGCAATAGACCCGGCGCCTAAAATGGCAATTGAGCTATCGTTGAACGATGGGTAACGCTTGTGGGCCCAGGTGCCAGTTTGGGAAGCTACTGAAAAATCAGCAAAACCACGCCGAGACGCGATTGCTAGTGCTACTGCAAGTTCAGCAGTTGAGGCATCGTGAACTCCGCGAGCATTACATAACAGCACTCCCGGGGCACAATATGGGATCGCATCATCAAATCCGGCATTAGGTACTTGCAAATATTTAAGGGAACTCATGCCACGCGAATACTCAAGCGCCGCTTTTCCGCCCATATATTGGGGTACATAAAAAGTGATTTCACCGAGATCTGCACGTGTTAAATCGGTGTTGGCTGGTGAGAGTCTAGTAAAACCCTCTGGCACTTCGAGGTCATCCCACTGACTCCAGATTACGTGTTTCATAATTGAATTAATACTTTTCCAGAGAGCTCTGAATTCTTAGCCATCTCAAAACCTGCCTTTGCATCGCTGAGAGCAAATACGTGAGTTATTGCCTGCGCAATCTCTGGATGCTTTGAAAGCATTGTGATCGCTTCATCGATTTCATTGTTGAATCTAAATGTGCCCCGTAGTTGAATTTCCTTACTCACCAACGGAGCAATGGCAATTGGTTGATCACCCGCGGCAAGCATTCCAACTTGTACAACAACTCCAGCTTTGCGAACTGCAACCAATGCAGAACTTAAAGCGCGTGCTACTCCAGAACATTCAAAGACCACATCGAAATGATCGGTTGGAAGGGGTGTTTGGCTTACTTTACTCACGTCATCCGCGCCTAAGTTCTTTGCACGTGCAAGCGGTCCATCGAGAACATCAGAGGCAACCACGGAATGTGCACCAAGGATCTTTGCTGCTGCAATCACCATCAAACCAATTGGGCCAGAGCCAGACACCAAAACGTTTTTATTTTCGATTCCACCAGCAATAGCAAGGGCATGGAGTGCAACACCGAGTGGTTCACAGAGCGCAGCAACTTCCAGTGGGAGCGTACCGGGCAGCGCGCGCACCATAGAACTTTCAACGAGCATGTATTGGGACATCGCTCCTTGAGTATGAGGAGTAGTAGAGGCACTTCCCAAGTAACTTCCTTGGGGCCATAAATGTGGTGCAGATTCCAATTTAGGTGCGCTCACACCGAAGCGTGCAGGATGCACAGTAATTTGCGTACCCACTGGCCACTTCCCTGTAGGGTCGAAATCGACGACGCCAGAAAGTTCATGTCCAGGGATGAGAGGTTCGCGCACAATGAAAGCACCGTTGGCACCTTCAAAGTAATAATGTAAATCCGACCCACAAACCCCAACGTAGGCGACCTTTATGCGAACTTGATCGTCAGCAGGTACCGGGATTTCTTCGTCAACGATTTCCATCGCCATTTTGCCTGTGATCTTGAGGGATTTCATCTGACTCACTGCTGCTCCTTGTTCTTCACTCGCCATCCTTCACTCGCCGTTGGATCTCACGAATGATGGCGCTGTGATCGAGATCGCCATCACCGTGTGCGACTAAATCGGAAAAGAGTTGTTGGACAACTGTTGTCACTGGCAAGTCCACGCCAGATGCCTGTGCACTTTCAATGGCAAAATTTAAATCTTTAAGCTGGAACTTTGAAAAACCACCGGGGGTGAAATCGCCACTTTCGATTTTCTCACGCTTGATAGTGAGAGCCTGTGAATTAGCTAATCCACCAGCAAGAATATCTAAAACGTTATGTGCATCTAAGCCTGACTGTCGCGCAAGTGTGATTGCTTCACCTAGCGCTGTAAGTGTGATCGCTACAATCACTTGATTGCATGCTTTTGTGAGTTGACCAGCACCTACTGGCCCTAGCAGTCGGATTGTTTTGCCAATTGCTTCAAAGATGGGCAGTAGTTCTTGAAAGGTAACTTCATCGCCACCGACCATGATTGAGAGCGTTCCCGCCTGCGCACCAACATCGCCACCACTCATCGGTGCATCAATTGCTCGAATCCCATGAGGTGCAAGCTCTTGGGCGAGTTCTTTCATAGCTACTGGCGAGATTGTTCCCATCACCACCAGAATCGAACCTGGTTTGAGCGCACTCTGTAACCCATTGGCCAAGACCTCGCGTACATCGTTGCTATCAGGGAGAATCGTTAAAACAATTTGGGACCTACACTCAGTGAGAGAGTTCATTTTATGAGCACCCATCGAGACGGCGTTCACAATTGCAGGTTCACTTCGATTCCACACCTCGACCTCAAAGCCAGCTTTCAATAAATTCTTCACAATAGGAAGACCCATAACTCCAAGGCCCACTACCGCGACCTCTTGTTTGGTGCTCATTTCGCGAATTTACTCAGCTTAGATGTGAATTGTGGGGTTTCGAGTACGTCCCGATTAACCACAAACTGCGGTATCTGGCCAACACTGATTGCCTTAATCGCAGAAAATGCACTCCTACCCATTCCTAGAGCAAGCTCATCAGTCCAAGCGATGTTGTGTGGTGTAACGAGAACATTGTTCATTGAAAGCAGAGGGTTGTCTGCAGCGGGTGGTTCGGTTTCGAAGACATCTAGACCGGCACCACGAATAACGCCATTGTGGAGCGCTGCTATGAGGGCTTGCTCATCAACAATAGGGCCACGAGAAATATTGATGAGGACTGAACTTGGCTTCATGAGAGCAAGTTTCTCAGCGTTAATCAGGTGATGTGTCTCTGGAGTGAGAGTTGCTAACACGACAATCACATCGCATCTCATAAGTAATTCATCAAGATCTACAAGTGTGACGTGGTGGGGATCTGCTTCTGCTTGAGTTTTCCAGGGATCAAAAGAAAGTCGAGTGCAGTCAAAGGGAGAGAGTAATCGGAAAAACTCACTACCGATATTTCCAAATCCAATTGTGCCAACAGTTTTGCCATTAAGACCTTGGCCTAATCCATCAGATAACCGCTGATCCCACGCATTGCTGTGTGCTAATTTTTCTTTTGCTCCCAAGCGATGCATTGTCGCTAGCGTCATTGTTAGCGCCGCAGTCGCCACAGGTTTTTTTGAACCATCAGGTGTAATCGTGAGGGCAACACCGGCGCGCGTGCATTCAGCTAAATCAATGTTGTCATAACCCACACCGAAACGAGCAATTATCAGCGGTGACTCTTCGGGTGTACCAAATGATCCAGGGATAACGCCGGGACCAGCAAACGCAATTGCGTCATAACCTGCAACTGATTCGGGAGTGAAATTTTTTCCTGGGTGGTTAAGGAAACTCCATGGAAGTGGCGCAAGGGTTTCGATAGCAATCTCACCCCAGCTAAATCCGCCAGCGTTGTCAGAGAGATCGGCAGACAAGCCGACGTGAAAATCCATCAGAAAATCGCAATCGGATTCACTGGAGAACCAGTTCCTCGTGGGATGTTGAGTGGAGTAATCACGCAATTGAAAGTCCAGCGTTGCTTGGCCGCGCACGTGGCTGCCAGCGCTTCTAACTGCAAATTATCGAGAAGCGGTATACCCAGGGCTGGTAGTGCTAGAACGTGAATAGGTGAATGGACGCCTTCAACTGGTGATGGGCGAACATCGCTATCGCCATCTGCCCCAATTACGCTGACTTTACGTTCTTTGAAAAGTTCCATCACGTCAACGTGGAATCCCGCAGATAAATTCGATGGGTCCCATACGCCAAGTTCTGCACGTCGAGCAAAGTGACCACTCCGCAGTAATACGCAATCACCTTGGCTAAGTGTGAAGCCGAATTTTTCTTCCATGGCCAGCACATCTTCTTTATGGATGGCAGTTCCTGGTTCGATCCATTTTTTTTCTTGAAAGAGAGCTGCATCAAGCAATACTCCGCGAGTGACGATTGGACCTAGCTTGTCAACTGTCGCCCAACCTGAACCAGTTGACGTAACAACTTCGGAAGCTTTTTTTCCGCCGAATAATTGATCGCGAAAGGCGATATGAGTCATTGCATCTAAATGACTAACCGCTTTTCCGTGATAGTCAACGCCAATGAAATCTTTATTGCATGTTGGTTGTTCCTCATCAACATCACCCATCTCAGTCATGTAATGAAGAGCGGGTTTATGATTGTCGGGGCCACTAATCGTGTTCCATGGCAGTGCCATTGGAACTACATCGCCATCATGAACAAGTGCAGAGGCAGAAGAAACAACAGCAGGGGTAATGTAATTCAGTGCACCACGTTCGATTGTTAACTCGTTGTATTCACTCCAACTTTTTGTTTTTTCAAAGAGTGAAATAAATTCATTCATCGTCAAGTGCGGTCCATTGTTCACGGCTGTGTCACTTGCTACTGAATTATGTTCCATTGACATACATCCTTCCGCTGATACCCTCAGACATTAGCAGGGTGCTGTATGGCGTCCAGAGGGCTGGATTGTAAAAATGATCGAGAATGACATCGAGGAGTCGGAGCGAACCTCACTTGTTCCTTCTGTCGCGCGTGCGGCTGCAATTCTTGAACTGCTCGGCGAATACGGCGGCTCAATGGCCTCGAATGAGATTGCCCGCCAACTCGGTATTCCAAAATCCACCACCGCCAATATTTGTCTCGAACTTGAATCTCTGGGATTCCTTGTCCGCCGCGAAGCCGGCTACCGCTTGGGGCGCAAACTCGTGGAACTTGGAGGGCAATATTTAAGCGGAATAGACGCTCTTCGAGAGTATTACGACCTGTGCTCTAGTTTGCCAATCCTCTCGCGCGAATCCTCACGCATAGCGATCCTAGATGGCACCGATGTCCTCTATCTTGGTAAGTACGAAGGGCGCCAACAAATTCGCCTCACAGCAAATATTGGAGATCGCTTCCCAGCCATATGCACCGCAACTGGTAAGGCGCTGATGGCACTTCTTCCACCCGGGGAGGCTGAAGAGCGCTACCGCGAGAAACCCTCTGCTTTCGTTAAGCTCACTGATAAATCGATCACCACAGTTGCTGGCCTCTCAAAGGATCTAGCTGAGATACGTGAACGTGGATATGCGATTGATAATGAAGAAACAACCCCTGGGGTGATCTGCTTTGCTATAGCAGTCTCTGGTTTTAGGGGTGATACCTCTGCGGTTGCAGTCTCTGCGACGGCATTAGTCCAACGCGTAACTCCTGAATTTCGACAGTCACTACTTAATGACTTATTTACTCTCGGCAAAGGACTCTCTAATCCCTTGGCCCAATCTGATCGACGTAGATAAGACTGATTTGTGCTTTATGTTGGTTAATAACAATTTTGTAACAATCAGGGAAATTGTCCAGCCCTCTGGACGGTGTATAGCACTTTACATTCTTTCCAATTAACGTGCAGTTACCTTGATCAATCACAAGGAGTTCAGATCCTTGAGGTAGCGAGCGTTCAAGTTAAGGAGTGCGTGCACGTGAGTGTCGGTGCAAAATCAACCGTTGTATCGCTTAAGGCTGTCAGTAAGCGATTTGGTGCAACGCAAGCGTTGAGCGACGTCAGTTTTGATATTCATAGTGGTGAAGTACTTGCTTTGCTCGGAGCAAATGGCGCAGGTAAATCAACGATTATTAAAATTTTGGCAAAAATTTATACGCAAGATTCTGGAACTATCACTGGATCACCTCAAAAGAATCTAGATGATGTGAAGTTT
>CAIWXY010000022.1 GCA_903916775.1 uncultured Actinomycetes bacterium | reverse complement strand
GGAACTGTAATGAACTGCCTTGCGCTTCAAGATTTTCTAGAAAAAGAGGGAATCCCAACTCGCGTTCAGACCGCGATCACCATGGGACAAGTCGCTGAGCCTTACATTCCGCTACGCGCAATCCGCCACCTTGAGAAGGGTCGCGTTGTCATATTTGGCGCTGGAGCCGGAATGCCTTACTTCACAACCGACACCGTTGCTGCTCAACGTGCCCTGGAAGTTGGCGCGCAAGCCCTGCTTCTCGCCAAGAGTGGAGTCGATGGCGTCTACTCCGCTGATCCAAAGAAGGATCCAAGCGCAACGAAGTACCAGACCATCAGCTTTGATGAGGTCCTTGCTAAATCCTTGGCGGTAGCCGATGCAGCAGCATTTAGCATCTGCCGCGAAAATAAGCTCCCAATCGTCGTCTTTGACCTCAAAAATAAGGGGAATATTGCTCGCGCTGTGCGCGGTGATGCAATTGGTACGCTTGTCTCTTAGGTCCTTAAAGGGATTCTTGAAGGGATCCCTGAAGTGATCCTTGAACGAGTAAACGATTCTGGAGAGTAGAGCGAATGTCTGATTTAAATAGCACCCTGGCTGATGCCAACGAAAAAATGAGCAAGGCCGTTGAGGTAGCTAAGGATGATTTCGCCGCAATTCGCACAGGTCGTGCGCATCCGGCAATGTTCCAGAAAATTATGGTCGACTACTACGGTACCTACACGCCGCTAGGCCAACTCGCTACATTTCAGGTTCCAGAAGCCCGAATGGCCCTAGTCTCTCCATTCGACAAGGGTGCGATTGCATCTATCGAAAAAGCAATCCGCGAGTCAGACCTTGGAGTTAACCCAGCTAACGACGGTGGCGTCATCCGCGTGAACTTCCCTCAGCTTACTGAAGAGCGTCGTAAGGACTTCATCAAAGTAGCTCGCACAAAAGCCGAAGATTCCCGTATCGCGATTCGCAATATTCGCCGTGCCGCGATGGATGCCATGGCAAAGCTTGAAAAAGATGGCGATGCTGGCAAAGATGATGTTGCCCGTGCAGAGAAAGAACTCGAGAAACACACATCTGATCACGTGGCCAAGATTGATGATCTCCTAAAGCATAAAGAGGCCGAGCTTCTCGAGGTTTAGTCCTCCCGAAGAAGTAGCCAATCATGGATGACCTGCATTCAATTAACGAAGCGATTAACCAGAGGGCTGGGCGAAAGTTACTTCCTTCTATTCTTGTTTCATTATTGATTCTTGCACTCGTCTTTGGTTCGCTCAAAGTGAGTCCCGTAATTTTTGATCTCCTCATCGGTGTTGCAATGCTGCTGGGCATCAACGAAATTGTGCGTGCTTACGAAGGCGGAGGAATTCATCTTCCAGAGCTTCCACTCTATGTGGCTGCAGCAGGCTTACTTGGGGCAACCTGGTACGGAAAGATCTCAGGTCTAGCAGTTGCTTTGGCAATCGCCATACCAAATGTGATGGTTTATCTACTGCTCAAATCACCCGTTGATTTTGTGAAGCGATCTACCGCGGCGGTTTTTGCAATCTTCTATATTCCATTTCTAGCTGGCTTTATCCTGCTCCTTGCGCATGATGGCAACCCAATTGGGAAGATCTTTACGCTGGTAGTTGTCGTGAGTTGTAACGATACTTTTGCTTATTTTTCGGGCGTCCTCTTTGGAAAACATCCGCTTGCTCCGCATATCTCACCTAAAAAGACCTGGGAAGGGCTCATCGGTGCCATTGTGGCAACAACGCTCGGCGCTTCACTCGTCTTTCATTTCGCGCTGCATGATCACTGGTGGCTTGGTGCGCTCATTGGGATTCTTGGTGTTATCACTGCCACCTGTGGTGACCTCATAGAGTCAGCCCTCAAGCGCGATCTTCGAATAAAAGATATGGGAACACTTCTTCCGGGTCATGGCGGAGTCCTTGATCGAGTCGATTCACTTCTTTTTACTGCACCGTCCGTATGGTTCGTCTTCGAACTCATTCAACACTTCAAGTTATAAGAGAGCTGTCATGAGCGAAACTAACGAACCTAAAAACTCTGATGCATCAACACCATCTGAGCTCAAACTCATTTTTGATGAGCCAAAGCAGAAGGTAAAGCCACCTAAGCATTTTGCTGATCTTGACCCAGCTGGCCGCAAGGAGCTTGCGTTGGAGTTGGGCATTCCTGCATTCCGTGCCAATCAAGTAGCGACTCACTTCTTCACTCATCATAACGATGACACTGAAAGTTGGAGTGATATTCCAAAGGATATGCGCGCGTTGATGGCAGAGAAATTCACCCCAAAGCTCATCACGCTAGTTCGCACCATTGAATGTGATGGTGGAACAACTCGCAAGGATCTTTGGCGTCTGCATGATGGCGTACTCGTTGAGAGCGTACTCATGCGCTATAGCGATCGCACAACCGTCTGTATCTCTTCTCAAGCAGGCTGCGGAATGAATTGTCCTTTCTGCGCAACAGGCCAGGGCGGACTTACTCGAAACCTCACTGCCGGTGAGATCACGGCGCAAGTTGTTGCCGCTGCACGCATCTGCGATTCAGGTGCACTACCTGGGGGACCGACTCGACTTTCCAATGTGGTCTTCATGGGCATGGGCGAACCGCTGGCCAATTACAACGCGGTAATCCGTACGGTACGTAATATCACGGCTCCACAACCAGATGGCCTAGGAATTGGTGCGCGCTCAGTCACTGTTTCGACAGTCGGACTCGTCAACGGAATTGAAAAATTGATGCAAGAAGATATTCCAGTGACTTTGGCTGTCTCGCTTCATACGCCAGACGATGAACTTCGTGATTCACTCGTGCCTATCAACTCTCGTTGGAAGGTAAAAGAGGTCCTGACCGCTGCAGATAATTATGCACAGAAGACTGGACGTCGCTACTCCATTGAGTATGCGCTCATTCGCGATATTAATGATCAAGCATGGCGTGCCGATTTATTGGGACGACTACTCAAGAATCGCAATGCTCACGTTAATTTAATTCCGCTCAATCCAACGCCCGGCTCTAAGTGGACAGCATCTCGACCAAGCGATGAGGCAACATTTGTATCAACCCTTGAAAGCTACGGTGTGCCAGTGACTGTTCGCGATACCCGTGGACGCGAGATTGATGGCGCTTGTGGTCAGTTAGCTGCTGCAGAGTTAAATAAGTAAGACAGCTAAGACGATGAGTAACAGTTTTGCCACCCAAGAGATCATCATTCTTGGCTCAACAGGTTCGATTGGCGTGCAGGCTCTCGAAGTTATCGCAGCTAATCCAGATCGTTTTCGCGTCATTGGCTTAAGCGCCGGTGGCTCCAACATTGATCTTTTGATCTCCCAGGCAAAGAAATTCTCTGTTCCTGTTGTCGCCGTAAACTCAAACGGAGATTATGCGCGCTCGATTGCTGGCGACATTGTTGTTATCGATGGCCCCTCGGCATCAGCCGAACTCTCTGCGATTCCTAGTGACATCGTGCTTAATGGAATTACTGGATCTGTTGGACTTGCTCCAACGTTGGCAGCGCTGGGAGCCGGCAATCGAGTTGCACTAGCAAATAAAGAGTCGCTGGTAGCAGGAGGAGATCTTGTTGTTGGCGCTGCCCGAAAGGGTGGGGCGCATCGACTATTGCCTGTTGATTCGGAACACAGCGCTCTTTATCAATGTTTCCTCGCTGGCAAGAGGAGCGAAGTCAAGCGTGC
>CAIWXY010000021.1 GCA_903916775.1 uncultured Actinomycetes bacterium | reverse complement strand
TAGAGGGCGAACTTAAATGGTTTCGAGCAGAAATACAAGTAGTTATCCACAAATTAGATAGATATTAGATAAATAAACACACGAGCGACCAACCTGGCGATCCCACAACCCTCAACCCCAGTTTGACCCTTGTCCACAGCCCCCGTAGCCTTCTCCTCTATCTGTGATGCGGGGCCACTCCTCCTTCAACTAGAAGAGTTCTAGAAAAGTTCTAGAAGAGTAAGAGTGAGCCGATCAAAAGGGAGTTTTCATGAGCAAGCGCACATTTCAACCTAACAACCGTAAGCGTGCCAAGAAGCATGGTTTCCGTGCTCGTATGGCAACACGTGGTGGTCGTGCTGTTCTAGCATCCCGCCGCGCCAAGGGTCGCAAACTCATCTCTGCATAACTCGTGCTCTCGGCAAAGAATCGTTTGCGCACCAGCTCGGACTTTTCACGCACTACCAAAACTGGGCATCGCGCTAGTTCACAACAGTTGGTTCTTTATTTTCTTCACCATGCAGATTTACCGGTCGAACCTCAACTCGGTCTAATTATCAGTAAAAGCATTGGCAACTCGGTCACTCGCCATTCAGTGGCTCGCCAATTGCGCCATATAGCTCGCCAACATATCTCCACCTTCCCACCACATACCCAGGTTGTTGTGCGCGTACTGAAGAAGAGTGAGAGCTATACAGAAGATCTCACAGGGCTCATGGCCAAGGCCGTGAAGCGACTAACGGAGACTGGTGCCAACAAGTGAAGCTGATCCTTGTGGCCCCAATTAAGTTCTATCAAAAATGGATCTCACCCAGCATGGCGCCACGATGCAAGTACTACCCATCGTGTTCGCACTATGCAGTGGATGCAATCAGTGCCTATGGAGTTAAAGGTGTAGCAATGGCTGCATGGCGTTTGCTCCGTTGCAATCCATGGTCGCACGGCGGCGTTGATTACGCAGTCCCAAAAATTTCTTCATCACTTACAACTAACGAGGTCCACGCATGAATACCATCCTAAAACCATTGTATTTCGCTATTTCTTGGGTGATGATCCAATTCCACACACTCTTTGGATTAATACTTGGCAAAAACCAGCACGAGAGTCTTAAGTGGACCCTTTCTGTTGTTGGCTTAGTGATTTTGATTCGCGTCATTCTTATTCCATTATTTGTTAAGCAGATCAAAGGCCAGCGCGCTATGACTGCTCTACAACCAAAGATGAAAGAGATTCAGAAGAAATATAAAGACGATCGCCAGAAGCAATCAGAAGAGATGATGAAGCTCTACAAAGAGCACAAGACAAATCCACTTGCATCATGCTTCCCACTTCTTGCCCAAGCACCGATCTTCTTCGCACTCTTCCGCGTACTCAATGGTGTTGCTAGTGCGAATAAAGGCCACTACCTTCCATCAATTTTCACACCAAAACTTCTCTCAACAGCGCATGAAGCAAAATTCCTCGGTGCACCAATTGCAAACAGTTTCCTTAACCACCCAATCACTCCAGTCGGCGCAACAAAGATTGTGACAATTGTGTTGATTGCATTTATGTCAGCGACAACATTCTCAACCCAACGCCAGCTTATGGTTAAAGGAATGCCGAAGATGGAAGCCGGCAATCCAATGGCGCAACAACAAAAAATCATGTTGTACGTCTTCCCAGTGATTTTTGCGATCTCTGGTGTGAACTTTCCAATCGGTGTTTTGATTTATTGGTCGACAACTAACTTATGGACCTTCTTCCAACAGCTTTATGTCATTAAGCGCAATCCAACTCCAGGTTCTCCAGCGTATGAGGAGCTCCTCAAGCGCCGTGCACTCGAAGGTGGAACCATGGACGCTGGGGCAGTTCTTGATGTATCAGAGGCAGAGAAGCTCGAGAAGAAAGCCGAGCAGACGGCCGCTCGTCAACGAAATCAACCAAAAAAGAGAAAACCTAAGAAATAGGTACAAAAAAGCATTAATCGGTACAAAATAGACATTTAACTATATTTTACGCAAAAGGAGAGCATAATGAGCGGAACAGAGACAGTCGAGAACGCAGACGTTGTTGAGAAAAACGCACCAGAGAAGGTCAAAAAGAGCCTCATCTCTCGCCTAGAAGAAGAGGGCGATGTCGCAGCTGACTACCTAGAGGGACTTCTCGATATTGCTGACCTCGATGGAGATATCGATATCGATGTAGAGAATGATCGCGCTTCACTTGCTATTGCTGGTGGCAAGCTCCAACACCTGGTCGGCTCTCATGGCGAGGTACTCGATGCTCTACAGGAGCTCACCCGTCTCGCTGTCCAAACCAGCCTAGGCGAGCGCTCACGTCTTATGCTTGATATTGATAACTTCCGTAGCTCCAAAAAGGAAGAGTTGGCAAAGTTGGCTCATGAAGTGGCAGAAGAGGTTAAGTCCACTGGTGAGTCAGTCAAACTCAAGCCTATGAATGCATTTGAGCGTAAGGTTATTCACGACACCATCCAAGAGATCGGTCTCACCAGCGAATCTGAGGGCGAAGAACCACATCGCTGCGTGGTAGTTCTACCCGCTTGAGTGTTTCACGTGAAACCTTATTAGAAGGTTTCTTCCCCCAGACTGCAGAAAAGGCTGATCGCTATGCCCAAATTCTTGCAACGTGGGGGATTGAGCGCGGGCTCATTGGCCCACGAGAAGGCGACCGAATCTGGGATCGCCATATTGCCAACTGCCTACCCATCACCACGATTATCCCACCGCCGGCTAATCCACATAAGCCCGATAAGGCTGTCACTGTTGCCGATATTGGCTCCGGAGCAGGGCTACCTGGAATCGTTATTGCTTTAGCTCGCCCTGATTTGAGCGTCACTCTTATAGAACCCCTCCAGCGCCGAGTGGATTTCTTGCTCGAGGTGATTGCTGAGCTCGATCTTCCCATCGAAGTTATTCGAGGCAAGGCTGAGTCTGTAAAAAGATCCTTCGATGTCGTCACAGCTCGCGCGGTGGCACCGCTGCCAAAACTCTTGCCAATAAGTTGGAGTTTGGTGAAGCCTGGCGGAGCGCTCATGGCGATGAAGGGAGAGTCAGCCCAAAACGAGATCGATGAAACCGAGCCAATGAAGGGCTCAACCACCACCCTGCACGTGCTCAATCTCCCGGATTTTGATACCGCTCGGGTGATTGAAGTGAGAAAAGCTGGGCTAAACACCCCATAAAAGAGGGTTAAGATCTCCCTATGGATACAGCGGCTGTTTCACGTGAAACAGAGGCGGTTCCCTCTCACAATTCTCCAGAAAAAACTACCGAAAAAAAGGTAGTGGGAGTTCGCCGACTCAAAGAGGCGATGCCTACCCCGACAAAAACACGAATTTTTACAGTTGCGAACCAAAAAGGTGGCGTTGGAAAGACGACCTCAGCGGTCAATATTGCTGCAGCGCTAGCAATGGGCGGGCTTAAAGTCCTCGTTATTGACTTAGATCCTCAAGGAAATGCATGCACAGCGCTGGGTGTGGACCGAAATAAAACCCCAGGAATGTTCGAGGTCCTGGTTGATGAGGTTCCATTAGCCCACACTATTCAAAAAGTGCCTGGTTTTGCGGCACTTGAGTGTGCACCCGCAAATAAAGAGTTGGCTGGAGCTGAGATAGCGATGGTCAGTTTTGTTGCTCGCGAAAGCATCCTAAAAAGTGCCTTGCTCGACTATATGAGTGAGCGGGAAGCTGCCGGAAGCCGTTTGGATTACGTGATTATTGATTGCCCACCATCACTCGGGCTTCTGACCATTAATGCACTTGCAGCAACCGAAGAGGTATTGGTCCCAATTCAGTGTGAGTATTACTCACTCGAAGGCATCTCGTTGTTAATGGAAACTCTGGGCAAGATCCGAAAAGCGCTCAATCCATTGGTTCGTGTGAGCACCATCGTTCTAACAATGTTTGATTCACGTACTCGACTTGCCAATGATGTTGCTGACGATGTGCGCCGCCACTTCCCACAAGAGTTGATTGATATTCCTATCCCACGCGCAGTTCGAATCTCTGAAGCGCCATCTTTTAATCAGACAGTCATGACCTACGACGCAAGTTCTCCTGGTGCGATCGCATATCTCGGTGTCGCTCGAGAGATTGCAGCACGCGGAGTTGTCGGTGAAAGCGTCTCTCGAACCGAAGGAGTGAAGTATCCATGAGTGCTCGCAAAGGTGGCCTAGGCCGCGGATTAGATGCTCTTATTCCTACAACACCTGTCGGTGATATCACTGATACTCGCGGCGCAGTGGCTGGTGTCGGATTGGTTGTTGATATCAATTCGATTATTCCTAACAGCAAACAACCGCGCACAGTCTTTGATGAAGAGTTGCTTGCAGAATTAGCAGCATCCATTAAAGAAGTAGGCGTGATGCAGCCGCCTGTTGTTCGCGATTTACATAACGGCACCTATGAATTAATTATGGGTGAACGTCGTCTACGCGCATCTAAATTAGCAGGGCTAACAACTATCCCTGTCATCATTCGTAACAGTAGTGATAATGAAATGTTGCGCGAAGCGCTGCTAGAAAATATTCATCGCAGCCAGCTCAATCCACTTGAAGAGGGAGCTGCGTATCAAAATCTTCTTAACGACTTTGGATACACACATGATGAGTTAGCAACCAAAGTTGGTAAGTCTCGCTCTGCAGTAACAAACACACTTCGCCTTATGAACTTGCCAGCATCAGTGCAACGAAAAGTTGCTGCAGGTATTTTATCTGCAGGTCATGCACGCGCACTGCTCTCGCTTATCGATTCACAAGAGATCGAATCACTTGCTAATCGCATTGTCGCTGAAGGTTTGAGTGTTCGCGCAGTTGAAGAAATTGTTGCAATGGGTAACAACACAAAACGTGAAACAAAAGTTCGGGCAACAACGGCTGTTTCGCCACGACTCAAAGAGATCAGCTCTCGATTGGGTGACAAGTTAGATACATCGGTAAACGTCGAACTTGGAAAATCAAAAGGCAAGATCACTATCGAATTCGCAAATCTAGAAGATCTCGAGCGAATCACAGCACTGCTAAGTTAGTTAGTTAGCTAATTAACCGATCTGACGATTTTCCATCTCGGTCTTAATTACTCCACCTAGTGCTTTGACGCCTTCGCGGATACGTTCTGGAGTTGGGTGGCAATAAGAAAGTCGCATTGACCACGAACCAAACCCATCGGCATAAAAAGCTGTGCCAGGGACGTATGCAACTTTCGCAACAATCGCCTTAGGCATAAGCGCAGTGGTATCAATCTCTGGTGGGAGTGTGACCCAAACATAAAATCCACCAGCTGGCTTGGTCCAGGTAGCACTCGCAGGGAAGTGTGCTTCAAGGGATTCAAGCATTGCATCACGACGTGCGCGATAGAGCTTGCAGAACGAGGCGATCTGATCGCGCCAGGGTTGGTCGGCTAAGTAACCACTAATGGATAGTTGAGCAAAATTAGATGGGCACAAGATCGAACTCTCAGCTGCGATCACAAGCTTCTCTTTAAGAGATGGTGGAACAAGCGCCCAACCAACACGGAATCCTGGCGCAATAGTTTTTGAGAATGATCCAAGATAAATGACGTTTTCAGAATCTTGAGAACGCATCGCATTTGGTGATGGCTTATCAAAGCCGAGAAGACCATATGGATTATCTTCAACGATAAAGATCTTCTCGGATTGGCAGATCTCTAAAATCTCTGTGCGACGTTCCGCAGGAAGCAGAACACCAGCAGGATTTTGGTAGTTAGGGATCAGATACAAAAACTTAATTTGTTGGCCACTGGCGCGCACAGATGCAATTGCTGCGCGAAGTGCTTCTGGGACCATACCCTGGTCATCCATCTGTACATGCACCACATTGGCTTCGTACTGCTTAAATGTTCCAAGCGCGCCCACATATGAAGGAGCTTCAACCAAGACAACATCACCAGGGTTAATAAAGATACGCGAGATTAAATCGAGGGCTTGTTGCGATCCAGTGGTAACGATGACATCGTCTGGATGGGCGCGAATTCCTTCAAGTGCCATAACTTCACAAATTTGCTCGCGAAGGAATGGATGACCTTGGCCGCTGCCATATTGCAGAGCTTCGGCTCCGTTTTCCAAAATAAGTTTGTTAACCACCCCAGCCATCATCTCCATAGGAAGAGCTGAAAGGTTAGGCATGCCACCAGCCAACGAGACGATATCTGGGCGTGAGGCGACTGCGAAGAGGGAGCGAATTTCACTGGCGTGCATCAACGCGGCACGGTTGGCAAAACGCTCCGTGAGTTGTTGATCTGGACCGGTATGAAAACGAGTGATTTCGCTGGACATCAGGCAATTCTGCCACAAGCTCGTGCGGCCTCGAAGCGCTATTTACTTGCTAATTACTTTCCAATTACTTACAGAGCCCAGCACTTCGAAGGTCAGCGACCTTCATTGTTCCAGTTTTGGCATCGTTCTCAGCGCTCAAATAGAGACGCTGAATCGCGATCATGAGAGCCTCAACCAATGTTTCACGGAAATCTGGATCAGCCAATCGTTTGGCATCACCCGGGTGGGTGGCGTAACCAAGGTCGATACGTACCGCTGGGGCTTTTGTCAGGCGTAAGAAATCCCAAGTCTTTGCGTGAGTGCGACAATTAAGGAGATCTGTGCGCGCGCAAATTTCGCGCTGAACAAGAGTCGCAAACCGCTCGCCAACAATCGAGTGAACTCCATGCGAGTCACTGCCGTAGTAATAGGTGGCAACGCCATGCGCGTTCTTGTTTCCGTAGTGATCTTGTTGCAACGAGACGATCAAATCTGGATTCGATTTATTGGCGATGTCGATGCGATCATGTTCATTCGGGTTTGAAGCGCTACTTGCCGTGATAAATACATTCACACCGAGTGCAATGAGGCGACCTTCAAGACGATCTGCCAAATCTAAAATATCTGGAGTAGTTGCGGGGTCGATAACGACCACCTTATTTGCAAGTGCGGGACCTCGATCTGCACGTCGTACTTCTTCACGAAGAGCAACAGGAGTGCCACCAGAAACTATTTTCTTTAAACGCATCAGAGAGATAATTGTCGCTGGACCACAGCGGCCATCAACTTTTACGCCAACTGATTTCTGAAATTCTTTTACTGCACTTTCGGTAGCTGCGCCGTAAATGCCATCTACTCGGCCACAGTTAAATCCCATCTCACTGAGCTGTGCTTGCAAGTGAGCAACATCGTCACCACGCATATATGGGGTCGCGAGAAAGAGTGTGCGATCACCTAATTTCCATCGAGCTTCTTCAAGTGAGCGAAGCGTGATGGCATCAACAATTCCTGTAACACTCAACCCACGATTTTGTTGAAATGTTTTTACGGCGTGAACAACAGTGGCATCAAATGTTTCTGTTGGACCTGTGAGTAAATCAAGACGAGTTAAATAATCAGTGAGCTGTAAAACAAGATCGCCCGACTCACCTAGTGTGATGTCGGGCGTCATGTGAATTAAAAGTGAGATCTATTAAATGTATGCTTCAAGATCTTTAAGCAGCGCTGGCTTTGGCTTTGCGCCAACAATGCTTTTAACAACCTGTCCACCAACATAGACATTCATTGTTGGAATAGAGGTGATGCCGTACTTCATAGCAATCGATGCTTCTTCATCGGTGTTGAGCTTAACAATCTTGATCTTTCCAGCATGCTCAGCTGCGATCTCTTCAAGGATTGGACCAACTGCGCGGCATGGACCACACCACTCAGCCCAAAAATCAACAAGGACAGGAGTTGTGCTCTTTAGAACTACCTCATCAAAGGTAGCTGCAGTTACTGGCTGTGTAGCGCTCATAATCTTTCCGTTTCTATTCCTAGTAAAACTATTCTAGTGTCCCATCAAAAAATTCTGCGCATCTAACGCAGCCTGGCAGCCCGAACCAGCAGCTGTAATAGCCTGACGGTAGGTATGGTCGACTAGGTCGCCACAGGCAAAAACACCCTTGAGGTTGGTGCGAGTGGAACGTCCTTCGACCTTCACATAACCCTCGGCATCAAGCTCGATTTGTCCTTTGATGAGTTCGTTGCGAGGCAAGTGGCCAATGGCAACAAAGAGGCCAGTGAAGTCACGTTCACTTTCAGTGCCATCGACAGTATTGCGAAGCTTAAGACCGGTGACTTTGTCGGCACCGAGAACGTCAATGACATCGGTGTTCCACAAGAACTCAATCTTTGGATTGGCTTGTGCACGCTCAGCCATAATTTTTGAGGCGCGGAGAGTATCGCGGCGATGGATCACAACAACTTTAGAAGCAAACTTTGTGAGGAATGTAGCTTCTTCCATTGCAGAATCTCCGCCACCGACAACAGCAATTACCTGTTCTCTAAAAAAGAAACCATCGCATGTTGCGCACCATGAAACACCGCGACCTGAAAGACGCTTCTCGTTCTCTAACCCAATTTCCTTGTACGCAGATCCAGTAGCCAAAATAACTGACTTAGCTTTGAGAGTGTTACCGCTGCCATCAACAAGAACTTTGATCTCGCCATCGAGTGACATTTCTACGATGTCATCAGTGACGAGTGTTGTACCAAAACGCTTAGCTTGTTTGCGCATTGAGTCCATAAGATCTGGACCCATCACACCATCTGTGAATCCAGGAAAGTTTTCGACTTCGGTTGTGTTCATTAGCGCACCACCGGCGGTCACAGAACCTTCATAAAGAATTGGCTCTAGTTGGGCACGGGCTGCATAAATACCTGCGGTATATCCGGCAGGACCAGAGCCAACAATGACGACTTCGTGAATCTTCTCGCTCATAACCAGAACACTACTCTCTACTTAGGACTTACTTCTCTTGAAAAAGAGACCAACTAATCCAGCAACTTCTTCAACCCTAAAGAGTTTGGCGAGGCCGATATAGCCAACACCACTAACCGCAAGAACAATGAAAAGTTTGATTGTATTCCCGCCAGGGATGTGGCCCATAACAAAGTAGAGCGGTATGCCAATACAGCTATAAATAGCGGCTAAACGTGCATAAAGCCCTGAAACCTCGCCCAGGTGAATGCGGATCTCATATTTGTGAAGTAGTCGTACGGTGGTTATTGCGCCTACGTAGTAACTCAGGCTGAGCGCTGCAGCCAAGCCGACTGTCACCCACTTAGCTGGAAGTGTGAGCGCGAAGAGAACAGAGATTGCGGCCGCGACAATATTCATGATCGCATTACTCAAAACTTGGAGCTTGATGTTCTCAAATGAATTAAGGCCACGTAAAGCAATCAAGTTGATACTTAGTGGCAGCAATCCAAATGAGAAGCCCGCCAGAACTAATCCCAGATAATGCGCATCGTTGTTAGAAATACCAAAGAAGAGTGTGCGACAGATAAGCGGACCAAAAAGCAAAAATGTGATTGCTGAGGGAACAATAATTATTCCGACAAGTCGAATCGCTTTAACGAGCTCATCATGAATCGCATCAAACTTCTTCTCGATTGCGTGCAGTGACAGCTTAGGAAGAAGCGCTGTCACAACTGAGATGGTGATGACCGAGTGTGGAAGCATGAAGATCAGGAATGCGTTGTTGTATGGCGTGTAGCCAACACCTGTTGTGATGCCAGCCTTCACTGCTCGCTCAGCAGCACCTGTTGAAAGATTGACTGTCACCAAGTAGCTCAATTGTGAGATGGCGGCGAAAGCTAGTGTCCAAGATGCCAAGTGAAGTGATTTACGAAGCTCGGGATCGCGCCAATCAAAACGTGCGCGAATTTTAATTCTGGTCTCTCTAATCACCGGAATAAGGAACGCTACCTGCGCAATGAAGCCGGCTGTAGTTCCAATTCCCAACCAAGTAGCTTGGCTATTGGAGATCGTATTAACAGTCCACCCTTTAGATGCATGCAAGTAATATCCAAAGACTCCAATAACAACAATGTTGTTGAGCACAGGAGCCCACATCATTGGTCCGAACTTGCCTTTGGCGTTTGCTACTTGACCTAACAAGGCAAAAATTCCCATGAAGAAGATTTGGGGCAAACACCAGCGCATAAAGAGGACTGTCAGGTGAAACTCTGGCTTACCCACATAGGAGCTAGCGAATAGTCGAACCAGCAAAGGTGCGCCAAATACTGACACTAGGACCAAGCCACCCAGGACCACGCATGTAGCGGTCACTAAGCGCGAAATAAAAGCCGAACCCCCGTCACTGTCGCGAGTGGCGCGCACAATCTGGGGAACAAAAACTGCAGTCAGTGCACCGCCAATAATGAGGTTATAAAGAATGTTGGGCATGGTGTTGGCAACGTTGTAGGTGTCGCCAAGTAGCGCTGTTCCAAGTACTGCAACCAAAAGTAGGCCACGAATGAGGCCAGTGACGCGCGAGACGATCGTGCCGATTGCCATCGTTGTCGATGAACGAATAATTGAATGATCGTGAGAACTCATCGGACTCTCCTTCTCATGCGTCGAATACTCTGGATGGTCGCTGCAAAGAAGAGAAGTATTGCTGCGCCTGTAGTAATCCATGTGGCTACAGGACTGATGATAGATAAGGTCAATGGATAGACAACGAGATCACCGAAGCGATGACCAGATAGTGTCGTGATCTGCACATTAAGCGTCGAACTTCCGGATGAGTAAACATGAATTGGTAGCAAGATTTGAATCTTTGATTTGGCTGGCAACTCTTCCCGGATAGATACCGGTACAGAGACTCGTGCATTCGAAGCATCAATCAAGAGTTCTACATTTACTGCGGTTGGAAAACCGTTACCCAAAGTAATTGGAAGTTTTTGACGTGTTGATGTAACAGTGAACTTGCCGGGGCTTAGATGAATAAGTTGATTTTGAGCTGCAGCAGCGTTAGTTAGATCGTTGATCAAATATTCGCGAACGGTAGAGGTAAGTCCAGGGTTAAGAACTTTGATGAGATCTAAACGATAAGTGTCGATCGACTTGGGATCTATGTAAGCAGCTGTTAGTTCAAATATTTTTGAGTCGTATAACAACGAATCAACATCTGCTTGTTTTACAAAGAAATTGTTATTCGACGTATATTCATTTGCTTCTAAAACAGGGCGTCCCAAGAGCGCTGCAAGTCGGCTTTGGGCTACTGCCAGCACATAGCTCTTATCGTGCGGAGATAAGCGATTTACCCAATATTCAGAGGGGTTTGCGTAGGCCATCGCATAGACAGGGTCATTCACAGTGACAGTTTTTAATTTCGACAACCAACTCTTGGCAGCATCTTGCCCGGCAGGTTTAGCGTTATTGAGGAGCGAGTATCCGTTGCTCATGACGGTGACTTCTTCAACGAGTGCAGGATCGATCACCCAGATATGGCTTCCTGAACTCACGTTATAAATCGGAGCCCCAAGTGAGCCAGTTGGTAGCACATCGGTTGCTAGAGAATCATCAATAAATTTTCCATCAACTTGTTGGTGTGTAGGTTCTGTTAACGAAATTGTCTCTGGTGATGTGTGTGCCGCAGCTGTGGCAATCGGTATACACATTGGTATACAAAGCGGAGTGGAAATAAATAAAGCGGTCAGCGCTGTGAGAGCAATGAAAAAACGCTTCATGCCGTGATTTCACCTGACTTAGCAATCAATTTCTTTTCATCTGGATACGCCAGCATTCCAACTATCTCTTCAAGCGGGAACCAACCCACATCATCAACTTCTGAGATTTGTGGTGCGAGCAAGCCACCTGTTTCGGTAAATAAGAAATGGTGAACAGTCTTGTGAATTCTTTTTCCGCCAGCCATAAACCAAAAATCAATGACACCCAACTCGCGAGTGATTGCGCTTTCGATACCTGTCTCTTCGGCGACTTCGCGTACTGCAGCCATCTCTGGAGTTTCACCAGCTTCGATATGCCCCTTTGGAAGGGACCATAAAAGTCTTGTTCCGGTGGCATCTTTAAGATCGCGTCTGCCGATGAGGAGCCCCTTGGTGCCACTCTGATCAATCACTAATCCTCCGGCACTCACTTCATCAACGCGCTTGGCGTATGTAGAACGAGGCTTGGATTGGTTGTGCTGTTTTTGAGCAGGCTTAATTGCTTTGGGATCGTTTGTCTCTTGTGTTGGAGGGGTCGCCTGGCTCACCGGGCGTCGTCTGCGACGTTTCTTCCGTTTAGCTTCGCCACCCGCACCAGGTGCCGGGGTCATAAACCAAGGGTACTGCTCTAACCTTGGGGATGTGAGTACCCCTAAAGAATTAGCGTCAGTTTTGGCGCTGGCAGCCCTGGAAGAAAAGACGCCTGTCATCGCGTCTTTGGCGCAGGCGTACAAGGAAGCTGGCTTCACTTTGGCTTTAGTGGGTGGCCCTGTTCGGGACGCGATTTTAGGTCGCCTCGGCAACGACTTGGATTTCACAACAAATGCGCGACCAGACGATTCCGTAAAAATCCTCAAAAAGTGGGGCGAGGCAGTCTGGGAGACCGGCGCTGCTTTTGGAACTATTGCTGCAAAGAAGCACGGCGCCAGCGTTGAGGTCACCACATATCGCTCAGAGAGCTATGACCCAGATTCCAGAAAGCCAGCAGTGGATTTTGGTGATTCCATTGAGGGAGATTTGGCTCGACGCGATTTCACAGTAAATGCAATGGCACTAGAGCTCACCGGTGCCACACCAGAGTTCATTGATTTATTTAACGGAGCCGAAGATTTGGCCCGCAAAGTTCTGCGCACACCAGGCAAAGCCACTGATTCATTTAGCGATGATCCCTTAAGAATGATGCGGGCTGGACGATTCGCTGCCCAACTAGGTTTCACATTAGACACAGAGATCATCGATGCAATTAAGAGTATGAATGAACGCTTATCTATCATCTCTGCAGAGCGCATCCGCGATGAATTTGTTAAGACAATCATGTCTGCCAACCCACGACTTGGACTTTCGGTATTTGTTGAATGTGGATTAGCTGATCACTTCATCCCCGAACTACCAAAACTCAAATTAGAGATTGATGAACACCATCATCACAAAGATGTTTACGAACATACGCTCACTGTTTTGGACCAAGCAATAGCACTTGAAGATCGTCTGGGTGGACCCAACTTAGTCATACGTCTGGCAGCGTTGCTTCATGACATCGGAAAGCCTCGTACTCGCGAACTCATTCCTGGTGGTGGAGTTTCATTCCATCATCATGAAGTTGTTGGCTCGAAGATGAGTAAAAAGCGCCTCAAAGAGATGCGCTTTGATAGCCACACCGTCGATGATGTTTCGCATTTGGTTTTCTTACATTTGCGCTTCCACGGTTACGGAAGCGGTGAGTGGACCGACTCTGCTGTGCGTCGATATATCCGTGACGCCGGAGATCTTCTTATCCACTTGCACGTGCTCACGCGCGCTGATTGCACAACCCGCAATAAACGCAAAGCAGACCAGCTTTCCGCGACCTACGACTCACTAGAAGTTCGTATCGCAGAACTCAAGGAGCAAGAAGAGTTAGATCGCATTCGTCCTGATCTCGATGGTGCTGCGATCATGGGGATTCTCAAAATTAAGCCATCACCACTTGTTGGCCAAGCTTATGCATTCTTACTCGAGCTACGAATGGAGCAAGGACCTTTAGGCCCTGAGCTTGCTAAAGAAGAGTTACTCAAGTGGGCGAGCGATAAAGAACTTGGAGTTGCGAAGTAGCCCAAGTGAAGTGGTCACATAAATAACAGAGACCAAGAGTGGAAGCAGTACTGATTTGCCGCTCGTAGGCAAGATCAGGGCAGCGATGATGGCACCAGAGACAATCCCAGCATTTGTTGTAATGTCATAAAAAGCAAAGACGCGACCTCGAAATTCATCGGATATCTGTGATTGCACAAGTGCGTCATTGGTGACTTTTACAGCTTGGCCACAGAGACCCACAAAGAAAGCCACGGTGATGAGAACCCACTCGCGCGGGTAAAAAGCAAAGATAAGTGCGAGTGGAGTTGGGGCTGCAAGCATGATCCGGATCCAGCGATGTCGTCCAAAGTAGTTCACAAAAAATGGAGTGATAAAGGAACCAATTCCGATTCCGACTCCAGCAACACCTAGAACGAAAGCGAATCGAGCAAGACCGGCATCTGGTTTGGTCGGTGGGTTAAAAGTGTTTCGCTCGAGTAAGAGACCCATCAATGTAAATGCGGTGAGACCACCGCGCTGCACAGCAGTTGTGAGAATTCCACGCAGCGCATCTGGATGTCTCCTTAAAATTACAAATCCTTCGCGGAGCTCGCGCCAACCACCTCGGTCTTTTGTAATTTCATGTTCTGCTGGACCAATGTCACTTTTACCTAAACGTGAAGCAACAGCAGAGCTGGAGATATAACAGAGTGCGGCGAGTAGAACGACGAGAGCATCGGAAAAGTCGGTGGCATGATGGAAATCAAATACCTTCTTAAGCCCAATCCCTATTCCGCCACCAATAACAACCCCAATGCTTCCGCCAGTAACAGCTAGTGCATTAGCCGAAATCAACTCGTCTTGATGTACGACTAGCGGCAGCCCGGCAGATAATCCGGCCAAGATCAATCGATTGATTCCAAATGCAATCAAAACTAAAAAGGTGAGCCAAACCCCGGTTTGACTGGAACTAACAAGCAGGGCGATTGCTAAGAGAACGAACGCACGTATCGCATTAGCAATAGCTACAGTTCTCTGCCGCGAAAACCGATCGAGAAAAATGCCTGCATAAGGACCGATCAACGAGTAAGGAAGCAACACAACAGTGAATGCGGTCGCAGCCGAGACAGCGCTTGGTTGGCGTTCGGGCGAGAAGAGGACAAAGGAAGCTAATGCAGACTGGAAAATTCCATCACCAATCTGGCCACTCCAACGAGCACCCAAAATCTCAGGAAGCCGAGTGTTGCGATGAAAGGGCCAGAGTTTGGTGTGAACCATGGTGCAAGCCTAGTTAGGTCGGCTATCGGTAACCAGTTATCGAACCCCACGCAAAAGGTTTATTCTTATTACTTATGTTAGGTATGTGGTCAAAGCGCGATGCGATTGATTATTCGCTCAAACGTCGCTCTGCCTTGGTCGCACTCTTTTCGGGAACCGTTTCAGCGCTTGATGCCTGTAATGCTGACCCATACCTCTTACGCGCAGCGAAATATCATGGTGAAGCTGTTGAGCGGCTCTGTCCGGTCTGTCGCAAACAAAAGATGGTCGAACTTCGTTACGCTTTTGGTGATCAGTTAGGGCAATACTCAGGCCGCATTAAGACTGAGGCCGAACTCGATGAGATGCAGAGCCAATATGGCGAATTTCGTGTCTATATCGTCGAGGTTTGTATGGAGTGCGGATGGCATCACCTGATTTACTCATTCAAGCTTGGTGACGGCAAATATCGAAAGCCACCTCGAAAAGTGAGAACTTTGGAAGATGAGGACTATCAAAAAGAGGCCAAACGCCTCTAATTTCACTCACTTTAAGGCTGCAGCGGTAACCTTTGCGAATGAAATCTCTCCTGCCTGAGCGTGTGCGCACCTGGATTATTAGAGGCGCAATCTTTGCTATCGGCGGCGGATTCGTTCTCGCTTCGTATCTCTTCGTTTACTCCTATTACACCGTCAAAATTCCTGACACAAATGCCTATGTAAATAGCCAAGCAACTGTCATCGAATATGCAGATGGCAGTGAGATTGGTCGTGTCGGCGCAGAAGATCGCACAAGCGTTCCATTGGCTGCGATTCCGATGAATGTACGTCACGCAATCATGGCTGCGGAAGATAGAAACTTTTACTCAGAACATGCATTTAGTCCAACAGGAATTCTCCGCGCGCTTTATCACGATCTTCTTGGTGGTTCACTGCAAGGCGGCTCAACCATCACGCAGCAATATGCCAAGACTGCTTTCTTAACTCCACAGCGAAGCATTCAACGAAAGATTAAAGAGATTGTGATCGCGGTGAAGTTGGAGCAACAACTCTCCAAGGATCAAATCCTCGAGAACTACCTCAACACAATTTATTTCGGTCGCGGTGCTTATGGAGTTCAAACAGCGTCACAAGTTTTCTTCAATAAGGATGTCGGGCAGCTTTCTATTTCACAAGCGGCAGTCCTGGCCAGCGTTCTCAACGCACCCGGTTACTACGACCCAGCTAACGGCCCTAGCTATCTCAAGCGACTAAAAGATCGCTGGAAGTACGTGCTTGATGGAATGGTGAAAGCCCATTGGTTGACCGCTGCTAAAGAAGCGCGTATCTCATTCCCATACATCCAACCTCGTGTGAGCTCCGGTTCACTTGCTGGCCCTAAGGGATATGTGGTCTCGTGGATTGAGAACCAACTTCAAGGTCTGGGTTTCACACAAGACCAGTTGATGCAAGGTGGGTTGATTGTTAAGACCACTTTAGTGAAGAAAGATCAGGAAGCGGCGGTAGATGCGGTTGCCAAGCACACACCAGCTGATCCGCAAGGAAACCTGCGTGTTGCACTGGTTTCAATAAAGCCAGGTACCGGTGAAGTTGTGGCTATGTATGGTGGTCAGGATTACCTCAAGAGCCAACTCAACAATGCGACTCAAGCGATCGCAGAAGCTGGCTCATCATTCAAACCATTTACGCTAGTTGCAGCGCTCCAGCAAGGAATTTCTCTGCACTCAGTCTGGAACGGAACATCGCCGCAAGTTTTCTTTGATCCAGGTTCGCAATCACCATATCCGGTCTTTAATTATGGCAACGAGCAATATCCAAATGTGAACTTACTCGATGCGACCGCTAACTCGGTCAACACTGTTTTCGTACCGCTGGCAATCAAAGTCGGTCCGCAGAGCGTTATCGATGTGGCACACCTCGCGGGTATTCCTAGCTCTGTTGCGATGGTCGCATCACCATC
Source organism: uncultured Actinomycetes bacterium (assembly GCA_903916775.1). GTDB lineage: Bacteria > Actinomycetota > Actinomycetes > Nanopelagicales > Nanopelagicaceae > PALSA-747. The sequence goes on along the minus strand of CAIWXY010000021.1, from coordinate 6,763 downwards.
TGTCACACTCGGTGTTGCTAGTCCGCACGTCATCGATGTTGCTAGTGCATACGCAACATTCGCAGCACAAGGAATTTATGCAAAGCCATATATCGTGAGTGAAGTCCTTGGTAATAACCAAGGCGTTCTCTATCAAGCTCAGGAACAACCACAACAAGTATTCCCAAGTGATGTAATGGCTGACCTCACAACCGCACTCCAGACTGTAACTTCACGTGGTACAGCTGCAGCAGCTGTTGCAGATCTTGGTCGTCCAAGTGCAGGTAAGACCGGTACCACTACAGATAACGCAAGTGCTTGGTTTAACGGATACACACCACAACTCGCAACAACTGTGGCGCTCTTCCGCGACAACGCATCAGAATCGCTCAATGGCATCGGTGGACTTAATGCTGTAACAGGTGGATCATTCCCGGCGAAAATTTGGGATGTTTATACAAAAGAAGCGCTTGCGGGCGAACCGATTGCAGACTTCCCGGCACCGGCCAATATCGGCGGAACTGATCCAACACCTATGCAGAACGCTGTTCCGACCTTGAGTCCATCACTTGCAGTTACCCCTACGCCAAAACCAGTGAATCCACCTAAGAAATCGGTTAAAAAGAAGTAATTTATGAAGGTCAGTTACACAGCGAAAGCACTGCTACTGCTCACTGTGGTGATGGCTCTGCTTTCGTTCGTGAAGTTTGATCATTGTTATTCACACAGTTGGATGAGCCCAGACGAATACACGCACGCGTGTTATTCAGATATTCCGGCGCTTTATGATGCACGCAATTTAGTTGATCATGTCTGGCCATATTCGAGTGCTACTAACTCGGTTGAGTATCCACCCATCATGGGTGTTGTTATGTGGGCTACTGCGCTCGTATCACCGCACTCCATTCATGGATATTTCTTAGTCAATGTATTTCTCATCGCACTACTCTTCATAGCGAGCGCACTACTGATCGCCAAACTCAATCCACACTATTGGTATCTCTTCCCGATCTGCCCGGCAGTTGTTGCATCGCTCTATATAAATTGGGATATCTGGGCAGTGGTTAGCGTGCTCGGTAGCATCCTGCTATTTGAAAGGCAGAGATATCGAACTAGCGCGCTCTTGCTTGGGATTTCTATCGCAACTAAATTTTTCCCTATTGTTTTGCTCGCGCCAATATTTATCATCTTCTACCGTCGCAAAGAGATCAGAAGCGGAATCCGATATCTCGCTCTTTCACTTGGCACATATGCGCTAATTAATCTTCCATTCGCACTCACCACACCAACCGGATGGTGGCGCTTTTTCTCACTGAACTCTCATCGCCCAGCTGATTTTGGATCGCTTTGGTATGCGCTCCAACTCCTAGGGTGGTCTCCTAATAACATCAACGTGATGTCAGGGTTCTGCTTCATCGCGGCGATGGCCGTGTTCTGCATCTTCCTGCTGCGGATAAAACACACACCATCGTTGGCGCAGGTCGCTTTTATAGCTGCTGCAATATTTACTCTCACCAGCAAGGTTTACTCACCACAGTATGTTCTCTGGTTAGCTCCACTTGGCGTGATCGCACTGACTCGCAGATCTGATCGCAGCGCTTTCTGGATCTGGCAGGGATCCGAACTGCTCTATCACCTCGCTATTTGGGAGTATTTGGCTACCTCCTCTGGCGGTGGGCGGTTTGGGATCACTGGGGTCGCATACGCCTGGATCACCCTTGGCCGGATCGTGGCTACCGGGTATTTCGCCCTAAAAATCGGACAATCGGTACAAAATCAGCCTCTGGAGGAGGCATCCACACCCCTCACTAACTCCACAATTGGCTAATTTCCTCTTGGAGCGCGCCCAAGTTACCCTTAACCTTCCATCTAGGAAGTAGGCACCCGTCTACTGACGTCGATGGAGCTATAACCCTCCTGTCGTGGAAATACCACGACCGTTTAGTCCAGAGGAGGTGGGGTTAACGCATGCGTCATTATGAAATCATGGTCATTCTCGATCCTGAATTAGAAGAGCGCACAGTCCAACCAAGTCTTGATACTTATCTCAAGATCATCAAGGACAGTGGTGGCACAGTCAACAAGTTAGATATCTGGGGTCGTCGTCGTATGACCTTCGAAATCAACAAGAAGGCTGAAGGAATTTACGCTGTTGCTGATTTGAGCTGTGGCCCAGATGCGATCAAAGAACTCGATCGCCAACTCAATTTGAACGAAGCTGTGCTTCGCACAAAAGTAGTTCGTCCAGACGACACAATTTAAATTCATTAACGCATAAGAGAGTATAAAAATGGCAGCTGGAGATACAACGATCACAATGATCGGTAATTTGACCAACGATCCTGAACTTCGCTTCACACCATCTGGTGCTGCAGTCGCAAAGTTCACCGTTGCTTCAACACCTCGTTATCTCGATAAGGCAACTAACGAATGGAAAGATGGCGATAGCCTCTTTCTTAATTGCCAAATCTGGCGTCAGGCAGCAGAGAACGTTGCAGAATCTTTGACTCGCGGAATGCGCGTCATTGTTTCTGGTCGTTTAAAGCAACGCTCTTATGAGACTAAAGAGGGCGAAAAGCGCACTGTATTTGAGGTGGAAGTTGATGAAGTAGGTCCATCACTTCGCAACGCCACCGCAAAGGTCACCAAGACAACTCGCGGTGCATCTGCAGGAGGCTTCTCGTCAGCTTCAGAGACTGTTTCTTCAGAAGATCCTTGGTCAGCTGCGCCAGTAGGTGGCGGTTGGGCAACGAGCGCTTCTGATGATCAGCCACCATTTTAATAATTAACTAATCAACCATTCCTGCCTAATCGCAGGGCACCCTAAAAAGGAGCACCACAGTGGGAGCAAGAAGTAATAAGACACTGAAGCCAAAGAAGACAGCACCAAAGATGTCTGCTGCGGCTCTCAAGAAGTTTAAGAAGAAGCCATGTTCTTTCTGTCAGCAGAAGGTTACTTATATTGACTATAAGGACATCGCAACACTGCGCAAGTTCATCTCAGATCGCGGCAAGATCCGCGCTCGTCGTGTAACTGGTGCATGTACCCAACATCAACGTGCAATTGCTGCCGCGGTTAAGAATTCCCGCGAAATGGCGCTATTGCCTTACACCTCAACAGCTCGCTAAGCGGATAAGGGAGAAGACAGATATGAAACTCATTCTTACTCGTGAAGTAACTGGCCTTGGCCAAGCTGGCGATGTTGTCACTGTTAAAGATGGTTACGCACGTAACTTCCTTCAGCCTCGTGGATTTGCAATCGCATGGTCACTTGGTGGAGAGAAGCAGATCGAAGGCATCCGTCGTGCACGCGCTGCACGCGAGATCCGCGATCTTGACCACGCACGTGAAATCAAAGCTTCACTCGAGAAGGCCCCAATTGTCGTTAAGGCAAAGGTTGGCGCAACAGGTTCACTCTTCGGTTCTGTAACCGATAAGGACTTGGTCAAGGCAATCAACACCGCTACAGGTGTTGCTGTCGATCGCCATCACCTCAAGGCTCCAATCATGAAGAAGCTTGGCAACTACACAGCGAAGGTCACCCTTGCTGCATCTGTAGTCGCTGTGATCAACGTTCAGGTCGTTGCTGCTTAATCTCAGCCTCACATGAGATCTCAAAATCTGAGATCGACGGAGATATCTTTATCCCCAACCCCGTTCACGAAAGTGAGCGGGGTTGGGCGCTTTTATGGGGAAAACCGCCGCTCTTATCCCCAAACAATCCACACCCACGCTCAAGTTATCCCCAGTTACAGACTCGTAGTCCACAGCTTCACACACAGGGCAGCCGGGTAAAAATAGGCAATGTCAGTGCTCTCCACCAAAATTAGGGCATGAGCATCGCCGAACTCCCAAGCCGGGGCAGCAACAACACCCCTGCGCGTGCGGTTGAGTTCGAACGTACCCCACCTCAAGATCTCGTTGCAGAGCAATCAGTACTTGGCGGAATGCTTCTCTCAAAAGACGCAATCGCCGACGTTGTCGAAATCATTAAAGATCGCGACTTTTATCGCCCTGCGCACGAACTTATCTATGACGCAATTCTTGATCTCTATGGCCGCGGCGATCCTGCCGATCCAGTAACAGTTGCGGCCGAGCTAACGAAGCGTGGTGATATTGCGCGTGCAGGTGGCGCGCCATATCTCCACACACTCATCTCTTCTGTCCCTACTGCAGCGAACGCTGGTTACTACGCAAAGATCGTGCGCGATCGCGCAATTCTTCGTCGCCTTGTCGAAGCGGGTACAAAAATTGTCCAACTTGGTTATTCAGAAGAGGGCGATGTTGATGATGCGGTCAACACAGCTCAGGCTGAGGTGTATCAAGTAACAGAGAGTCGTATGTCAGAGGATTACATCCAACTCTCAGAACTTTTGCCTGCAGCGCTCGATGAGATCGAAGCTATCTCTAGTGGCGTTGCACAAGAAGGTGTGAAGACAGGATTTAAAGATCTTGATTCACTGACTAATGGTCTGCACCCAGGAAACATGATTGTTCTTGCTGCGCGTCCAGCCGTTGGTAAATCAACTCTCGGCCTAGATATTGCTCGTCATGCAGCTATTCATAATCACGATTGTTCAGTGATCTTTTCGCTCGAAATGTCTCGCTCGGAGATCACAATGCGCATGCTCTCTGCAGAGGCGCGCGTCGGACTTAATAATATTCGCTCAGGCTCTCTCTCTGATGACGAGTGGGGTCGATTAGCTAAACGTATGGGAGAAATTTCTCAAGCTCCGCTCTTTATTGATGACTCACCAAATCTCTCGTTGATGGAGATTCGCGCAAAGGCCCGTCGCCTCAAGCAACGCCATAACCTCAAACTCATTGTGATCGACTACTTGCAGTTGATGACCTCTGGTAAAAAAGTTGAGAGCCGTCAACAAGAGGTCTCCGAATTTTCACGTAATCTCAAGCTCTTAGCTAAAGAGATTGGTGTCCCAATCATCGCGATCTCACAGCTCAACCGTGGTCCCGAGCAGCGTGCCGACAAGAAGCCAATGCTCTCGGATCTTCGTGAATCAGGATCGATTGAACAAGATGCCGACGTTGTTATCCTGCTTCATCGCGACGATATGTATGACAATCAAAATCGCTCAGGCGAGGCTGATCTCATTGTCGCTAAGCACCGTAACGGACAGACTCGCACCATTACTGTTGCGGCCCAACTTCACTTTGCTCGCTTTGCCGACCTAGCAGCACCATCGAATTTCTCTGGTGGCGCAAGCAGTGGTGGAGCTTCTGGTGGTAGCAGCGACGCTTTTATTCGTGACTAATCAATCCTCGATCGACTCTTAGTCGATACTTATTCGATACTTATTCAATACTTATTCAATACTTATTCGATAGGCGTAAGTAAGCCGCTCTTCACATCGTAAACAGCGCCCATCACTCGCACTCCTTGAGCCAAATATGGATTGCTCTCGACACGAATGACATCTTTGCGAAGTGATGCAAGTTGATCACTCGTCGTCTGGAAATCCAAACTGCGAGTATCAATTCCAGACTTATCTAAAATAGCTTGATGAATTCCTGCTTCATCAATGCTCGCCATTCGACAATCGGTGTGCGGCATAACTAGTACGCGATTTACTCCGAGTAGATGAGTTGCAAGTGCCAATGTACGGAGCACATCTGATGTTACGCGAGCTCCTGCATTACGAAGAATCTTGGCATCACCAGCGTGCATTCCAACGATGCGCAACGGATCGATACGCGAATCCATACAGGTCACGATCGCAAGACCCTTCATCGCTTGACCAGTGAGATTCTCCGATGTGAAATGGGAGACGAACTCTTTATTTGCTACGAGTAGATCATCAAATTTATCCACGGTCTGACTCCATCTCTGTCGCTTCGGTTGCAAGAAAACTTGAGATATAGATTCCAATGAGCACGATTGCACCGCCCACTAGCTCAAGCGTAGTAAGTCTCTCACGTAAGAAAATCCATCCCCAGATACCGGCCAGTACTGGCTCGAGCATGCCGATGATTGCAGTGACTTGTGCACTGAGGTGTTTAACGCCGATTAACACCGATGTGTAAGGGATGACAGTTCCAAAGAAGATGACAAAGAGAATCAGGCTCCAACCCGGTAGGTGATGACCAACTAATTTGCCGTTGAGATCAATGGAGCGGGTGAAGATCGAAGTCGGAAATTTCCACCACGGTAGCGCGATCGCAAAAAGCAGAGCGGTGACACCAAATCCCCACATCGCCATGGCTTCACCCGTAAAGCGAGTGCTGAGCCTGCGACCCATGAGGAAGTAGACGACCAGACATAGGGCGTCGAGAAATGCGGCGATCAATCCTGGGCCATTGAGGGTCAGACCCTCCCAAATTTGGGCAACAAGGAGGAGCCCAAGAAAGGCGCTACCTAACCCAACCCACATGAGCGGGGCGATGGGCTGCTTTCGGAATATGCGCAGGTAGGCGACGATCCAAATCGGGGCAGTGAACTGAATGATGATCGCGATTCCCACATGCAAATGCAGAATTGAGAAAAAATAGAGCGATTGGACCGCAGCGATGCCAAAGGTGCCGAATAGGAAGAGCGTTGGGATCTCTCGTCGGCCGACTTTGAGCTCACCGAGCCGTCCTCGTAGCGCCATATAGATAAGAAGAATGGCTCCAGCCCCGGTGGCACGAATTTGGGTCAATCTCCACGGAGAAAGCCCCGCCTCCATCACCCATTTGGCGACGATTCCGTTGATTGAGAAGAATAAAGCCGCTGCCCCAACGAGTACTGATGCTCGAGCGCGGTGGTTTTTCACAGGCCGACCCTAC
>CAIWXY010000020.1 GCA_903916775.1 uncultured Actinomycetes bacterium | reverse complement strand
AGCGCATCTCCCCCGCCGAGAACCGGGAAGAGGCCGCGAACGATGTGGCTTGCGAAATGTGGATGCTCATCATCAGCGTTGACGTGAATAATTTTTGCTAGTTCATCATTGTCGATGACAGGGAAATCAAGCGCGATCTGACGGCAAGAAGCAGGACCAGGATCGAGCAGATTGCTTTCAGCACCAATCGTGAGAGAAAGGCTTGTCACCATCTCTTCGCGAATTGCATCCAGCGGTGGATTTGTTACTTGCGCAAAGAGCTGTGCAAAGTAATCGAAGAGCAAACGTGGCTTCTCTGAAAGGGCAGCAATTGGAGAGTCAGTTCCCATTGAGCCAAGAGGCTCTGCTCCACTTTTCGCCATGGGAGAAATGATGATACGAAGTTCTTCTTCGGTGTAACCGAATGCGCGTTGGCGACGAAGAACTGACGAGTGTGGGTAAATGATGTGTTCGCGCGCTGGAAGATCAGCGAGCTGAACAATGCCCTCTTGCAACCATTTGCTATAAGGCGCGCTCTGTGCGAGTGAATCTTTGATTTCGCCATCTTCAATGATGCGACCTTCTGCAATATCAACCAAGAACATGCGACCAGGTTGTAGGCGTCCCTTGCGAACGACTTTCTCTGGGGCAATCTTCAGAACGCCAACTTCAGAAGCCAAAATGACGAGGCCCTCATCAGTTACCCAGTAGCGAGATGGACGAAGTCCATTGCGATCGAGAACGGCACCGACTTGGTTTCCATCAGTGAAAGTCACGCATGCTGGGCCATCCCATGGCTCCATCATTGATGAGTGGAAGGCGTAAAAATCGCGGCGTTCTTGAGACATCGTTGCATGGTTCTCCCATGCTTCAGGAATCATCATCAAAATTGAGTGCGGTAATGAGCGACCGGTGAGGTAAAGCAGCTCAAGAACTTCATCGAATGATGCTGAGTCACTGCCAGAATTGTTAACAATTGGGAAGAGGCGAGTGATGTCGCCATCAATGAGTGGGCTGGCAAGCAACGCTTCGCGAGCACGCATCCAGTTGCGATTTCCACGCACGGTGTTAATTTCACCATTGTGTGCGATATAGCGATATGGGTGCGCAAGTGGCCATGATGGGAATGTGTTAGTTGAGAAGCGTGAGTGAACAAGTGCAAGTGGTGACTTAACAAGCTCGTTAGAGAGATCCGGGAAGAATTCTTCGAGTTGGCCAGTGGTTAACATGCCCTTGTAAACAATGGTGCGAGTTGAGAGCGATGGAAAATAAATAGGAAGGGTATGTTCAACGCGCTTGCGGAAAGCGAATGCTTTGCGATCAAGAGCAAGGTCGCTCTCCCCTGCTTGGCCCGCAATAAAGATTTGGACGAAGCGAGGCATAACTGAAAGAGCTGTCTTGCCCAGAGATGAATCGTTAATAGGCAGTTCGCGCCATCCGAGGATGGTGATCTTTTCTTCAGCAGCAAGCTTTTCGATTGCAGGCTGGTCTGCAAAATCCGGTTCGATGAATGCGATACCGGTTGCATAACTTCCTTCAGCAGGAAGAGTGAAATCTACAACTGAGCGATAAAACTCATCAGGGATGCGAATCAAGATACCTGCACCATCGCCGCTATCTGGCTCGGCACCTGTGGCGCCGCGGTGTTCCATGTTGCGCAACGCTTCGAGCGCTTGCGATACAACTTCGTGAGTGGCCTTTTTGTTGAGGGTTGCAATCATTGCAACTCCACAGGCATCGTGCTCATCTGCTGGGTTATAAAGTCCCTGTGCGGATGGCAGAGTAGAAAATAGGCTCATGATCGCTCTCTTTCGAACGGTCAGGACGACGATGGCCTAACGTCTTGCTTAGGTATATTCCCACCCTGGCGGGTAGCAGTAAAGCGTAGCAAACTAGATGCGAACCAGAGCACCGATTCCCGCAGTAATAATCATTCCCACAGAGCCCCCGATAAGCACGCGCAGCATGGTTCTTAGCCAAGGTGAGCCAGCCAGCTTTGCGCTGGTCAGGCCAGTACCAGCTAGACCAAGCAGCGTAAATCCAATAATTGTGGCAATTTTTCCGCCAGTAGTAGGTAAGAGCGCGCCTAGTAGCGGGATCGTTGCACCGAGAGCAAAGCTGAGGGCTGAGGCAACGGCCGCCTGGACGGGATTAGCGCTGTTGGCCTCATGGTGGCCAAGCTCGTCCCGGAGATGAGCCTCTAGGGCATCTTTTTCAGTGAAGGTCTTGGCGACTTGCTCTGCCAAATCCTGAGGCAACCCTCGATCTATATAAATTTGAGTCAGCTCAAGTAGCTCGCCCTCGGGGTCTGCAGCCAAGTGATCGATCTCCATTTGGCGGTCAGAGGCCTCAATATCTACCTGCGACCGGACCGAGATGTACTCTCCCACGGCCATCGACATTGCTCCGGCTGCGATTCCGGCTAAGCCAGCAACCCGGAGCAAATCCATCTTTCCAGCAGCGGCTATTCCGATCAGCAAGCTCGCATTGGAGACAAGTCCGTCATTCGAGCCGAGTACGGCAGCACGCAACCATCCTGAGTTCTGACCCTTGTGGTGGAGATTGCGCTGATATACGGCTTCGAGTGACATGGTCAGATATTAACCAATTGGGGTTAAGAAATCGTCGCCACTGGTGGAATTTTTCTGGAACTTTCTCGTCTTTCTCGCAAACCAATTGCAAGCAGACTCAGCGCTAAGACCAACCCGGCGACCCAATCATTGAGCCTTATTCCCCAGAGATGGTGTGCATCGTCGATGCGCAACGCTTCAATCCAGATTCGACCTACGCAGTAGCCCGCGATGTAACTGAGAAATACATTTCCGGGAGTCAACTTTT
>CAIWXY010000019.1 GCA_903916775.1 uncultured Actinomycetes bacterium | reverse complement strand
TACCTATCGCGACCAAGCAGTGGTCTTGCGCACCCAGAAATTGGGAGAAGCCGATCGAATCATCACTCTGCTCACTCGTGAGCATGGCCGCGTTAAAGCTGTCGCTAAAGGCGTGCGTCGCACCAAGTCACGATGGGGTGCGCGCCTAGAGCCAGCATCGCATGTCGATCTCCAACTCTATTCGGGTCGAACATTCGAGACGGTGACACAGGCAGTGAGCTTAGAAAATTTCGGCGACACCCTATCTCTCGATTATCAACGGTGGACTGTTGCTTCAGCAATCTTGGAAGCGGCAGAACGCTTCACCGCTCAAGAGCATGAGCCATCGTTGCAGCAATATCTTTTACTTGTCGGTGCGCTCAAGGCTTTGGCGCACGAAACGTATGACGCCTCACTTATTCTCGACGCTTACTTGCTTCGTTCACTTGCCGTTGCGGGATATGCACCGTCGCTGACCAACTGCTCTGTCTGTGACGAACCTGGGCCGCACCGATTTTTCTCACTCGTCGGCGGAGGTAGCGTCTGCATGACCTGCAAGCCATCTGCCGCACCGACTCCGCACCCAGAGACGCTCGAACTCATGCAAGCGCTGCTCAGCAGTGATTGGGAGAAGGCCAGTGCAAGTGAGATGCGTTATCGCCGTGAAGCATCGGGACTTATCGCCGCATATCTACAGTGGCATTTAGAGCGAGGTTTACGAAGTCTTCCGTTAGTTGAGAGAATATAGCCATGGCTGCACCCAAACTTCCTAAGGTGAAGAGCGTTCCGTACCACGTCGCCGTTGTTATGGATGGCAATGGTCGCTGGGCAAAACAACGCGGACTTCCTCGCACCGCGGGCCACGAAGCTGGTGAAAAAGCTCTGCTTGACGTTGTTCATGGTGCGATTGCCATAGGCGTAAAAGAATTGAGCGCATATGCATTTAGCACCGAAAATTGGCGCCGTTCTCCGGAAGAAGTGAAGTTCCTGCTCGGATTTAACCGCGATGTCTTGCGCCGCCGCCGTGATGAGATGAATGAGTTGGGTGTTCGAGTGCGTTGGGTTGGAAAACCTGGGCGACTCTGGAAGTCAGTTATTAGTGAGCTAGAAGAGGCGCAAGAGCTGACAAAAAAGAACTCGGTCATGACGCTTAACATGTGTGTGAATTATGGTGGCCGTGCCGAACTCACTGACGCGATGAAAGCCATGGCGCACGATGTGAAATCTAGGAAGCTTGCTCCAGAATCCATCACAGAGAAGACGATCGAAAAATATCTCTACAGCCCCAAAATGAGCGATGTCGATATGTTCTTGCGAACTTCAGGGGAGCAGCGAACCTCTAACTTCTTGCCGTGGCAATCTGTCTACGCCGAGATGGTTTTTATGGATGTTCTTTGGCCAGATGTTGACCGCGAAACTCTCTGGAAAGCCATTGAAATCTACAATGAACGTGAGCGCAGATTCGGTAAAGCATGATCATTCTTAGTGTGGTTGCATTTACTTCCGGACTCTTTACGATTTTGGCGCCATGTATTTGGCCACTACTTCCTATCGTTTTAGCTGATGTTACAAACTCGACAAGCAAGAAAAGGCCACTGGGGGTAACAGCAGGAGTTGCACTCTCCTTCACCTTCATCACCCTGGCTATTTCCGGCCTCGAGAGCTCAATCGGACTTAACCCCAATATTTTGCGCAAGATTGCTGTAGTGGTGCTACTTGGCATAGGAATTTCCATGGTGATTCCAAGCCTTGCAAGAAAGCTGGAATCACGAATAAGCGTTTTAGCAGGCAGATTTGGCAGCGCTGGAAAAAATTCTCGCAGCGATTTCAGCGGCGGTTTCATCACTGGTTTAGCTCTTGGGGTCGTCTGGGCTCCTTGCAGTGGCCCGATTTTGGGATCAATTGCAACGTTGGCCGCAACCAATAAAGTCTCGTTTCAAGTAGTTATTGTGACGCTCTTCTATGTGGCGGGCGTATCGATCCCGCTCTTCGCTTTCGCAGTAGGTGGTCAGCAACTCCTCGCCAAATCACGAAGAATTTCGCGATATGTTGGCAAGATTCAGATCGCGTCAGGCGTTGTCTTAATCCTGACCGCGGTGGCTATCTACACTAATTATGACAAGACGATAGAACTCAAACTTCTCAATCTGATTCCTTCTTACAGTCAGACGCTAACAAAAATCGAGAGCACTCCAACTGTCACTAAGGAGCTTTCAAAACTTACGCATCGAGCAGCCCCAACCCCGCTAACTGGTGATGCGACGCTGCTCTTTAACTCAGATTCGCCGGCGCCAGAATTCCAAGGAATCACTCACTGGCTCAATATCAATCAACCTCTCACACTCGCATCGCTTAAAGGCAAGGTTGTGCTGGTCGATTTCTGGACATACACCTGCATTAATTGTCTACGCACGCTGCCACATGTCGAAGATTGGTACTCCAAATATCACAGCGCTGGTCTAGAAATAATCGGCGTAAGTACTCCAGAATTCGCTTTTGAGAAGGATGCGGGCAATGTAGCAAGCGCAATTAAACGCCTAGGAATTTCTTACCCTGTTGCGCAAGACAATAATTATTCAACCTGGAATGCGTATTCGAATGAATATTGGCCAGCGGAATATCTGATTGATGCGCAAGGAAATATAAGACGCGAAGATTTCGGTGAAGGCCAATACGCAGATATGGAGCGAGCGATCCAGTCACTCCTCAATCAGTCGGGAGCCCATGTCAGCGCCCCTGTCTCCAGCTTGCCTGATACAGAACCACGTGTGCAGGTGACTCCAGAAACTTACTTAGGAAGCGCTAGAGCGCAATACGCCTATCCAAGTTTTACGCTCACTAACGGTACTAATGCGTTTCATGCCCAGAAAAACATTCCGATGAATCAATTCGCCTTCGGTGGTAAATGGACAATTAGTGATCAGCCCGCGACTGCCAGTGCTGGGGCAACTTTGAGTGAACATTTTTATGCCAGCAATGTGTACCTCATACTCAATCCCAATACGGCCAATCGAAGTAATCGAGTTGCGGTTGAACTCAATGGCAAGCCTTTGGTGGGAAAGTTTGCGGGAAGTGATGTGAAAGATGGAGTCATTACAGTTGATTCGGATCGGCTCTACAACATCTATTCTGCTTCAGTGCCGAGTGATGGTGTGCTCACCTTTACCTTCCTAGATCCGGGGATTTCGGCAT
>CAIWXY010000018.1 GCA_903916775.1 uncultured Actinomycetes bacterium | reverse complement strand
GCGGTTCCGCTGGTACAAACAACAGCTACATATTTATCAGATGACTTGGATAATCCAAGTGCAAAGAAGGCTGCGCTGCGCTCATCGATACGAACAAAGAGCTCGATGAGCCCAAGCTGGCTAGCTTCGTAAAGGGCAATAGATAAAGGGGCGCTACGCGAGCCAGGCGAAAGCACGTACTGACTGACGCCGCTCTCGATCAGGGAGCGGACCGTGAAACGAGCAAGTTTTGTCGCGTTCACAGCAATTCACTGACCTTCATAAGGCGATTGTGCCACCATTGAACTCGATCGTCAGGTGCTGCAAATTTCTCAAGGTCGAGTGGATCTGCTCGATCTATCTTCAGGTAGCCATTGTCGATCTGAAACTGCTCCCCGCATATATCTTCTTCAAAAAGTGATGTAGTTCCTAGCCCGCACGCCATATCTAAGTGTGGAAATGAGCCAGCTAGCGCCAAGCCATGTGAAATCCCAATCCCTGTATCGAGCGCGCTCGAGATGACAACGGGGAGTCCCACTTCCTCAGCAATCGCATGTGCTGCTGCAAAGCCCCCTAACGGTTGCCATTTGAGAATTGCAACGTCAGCGAAGTTCTTTATCTCACTAAGATCACCATCAAGATTTTTTCGTATTGACTCGTCCGCCGCAATTTTGACCGGGGACTGCGCCCGTAGTTTTTTGAGATCCTCAACCTTGGCGGTTGGTTGTTCTACATACTCAAAAACGTTTCCAAATCTCAGGTGATACTCCGTGATATGAGATATAGCCTCCTCATACGACCAGAGTCCATTTACATCTAAACGTATTCTAGCTTCTGGAATTACATCTAACGTTGCTTCAACCAGCGCTGCACCTTGTGAAAAATCACTGACTTTAATCTTGATTGTTGTGCAGCCTTTAAAACGAGAAAGAATTCCAGCCACCTGCCGTGGATCAACGGCGGGAAGTGTCGCGTTGATCGCGACCTTGTCTCGGTACATAGCTGGCCATGGGGTTTGTGCTGCTTCTATTGCAGCTCGCAGCCACCGGAGTGATTCATTTTCATCGTATTCAATAAATGGTGAGAACTCACTCCAGCCTGCAGTGCCTTGAAATACAGCTACTTCACGCGTATCAATTCCTCTAAAGGTATTGCGAAGCGGTAGTTGCAGAATGTGCAGATTGGGAAAGTCCGACAGCAGCATGAAAATTAAGGCCTACGAGGGAACTTATTAAAGTCTGGATCCCGCTTCTCCTTGAAGGCATCTCTGCCCTCCTGACCTTCTTCTGTCAGATAGAAAAGGAGTGTGGCATCGCCAGCTAACTGCTGAACGCCTGCAAGTCCATCATCAGCAGCGTTGAGGCCTGCTTTGAGCAAGCGCAGCGCCATCGGAGAATGGCGAAGCATCTCTCGACACCATGAGACAGTTTCGGCTTCAAGTTGGTCGACTGGAACAACTGTATTGACCAGCCCCATATCGAGTGCTTCCTGCGCATCATATTGACGACACAGGAACCAAATTTCGCGCGCCTTTTTCTGATTTCCAAAGGGACTAAAAATGGTGCGATGAAACCTATTTTTTTGGAAGATCG
>CAIWXY010000017.1 GCA_903916775.1 uncultured Actinomycetes bacterium | reverse complement strand
ATTGGTAGAAGCGGGGATTGACGAGTAAATCCCATCAGCACGATAAGCAGAACGTTGACGTAGTACCAATAACGATGGTGCGCGAAGTTTCTGGATATCGGTAACGAATAAAGCCAGATCACTTCAATCAAAAGAAGTGGCGATTCAATAAATAGCCCAGTTGAGTACCAGATAAACATGGAGCTTCCCATAATGAGCGCAAGCGTCAGCCATGCTGTGCCGACTCCCCACTCACGCCAGACCCATCGAATGAGCAGTGCGATTGTAGTTACGCCAATCAATAACGTTGAGATGCCAAGGCCGCTTGATCCAAAGATTCGATATCCCCACGACATTATCTGAGTGAGAACTTGGCGGGGATAAATAAGAGGAGCGAATCCTGGATCGAGATAGCCACGCAGTAAATCAATTGACTGGGCTGGGTAATCCTTAAATGTCGCGGCCACTTGAGTGAGTGATTGCGACAGACTCTTGCCAGCAAATTGCATCGCCATACTTGTGTAATACATATGATCACCATTGCGACCGGGAAAGCCCGTATAAAGACCAATCAGAGCGTGCTTAGATGCATGTCGGCCGCCATAAAAGCCCAAGCGCCAGAAATTGATAAAACTTAGAACTAGCGTAAGCGGCAGATAGAAGCGATAGATTCGACGCTTAGCGGCAGACAGCACGCTCATTAGCCAATAGCTCGCGAACTTTTGCCACTAATTTTCCACCAGAGTCGGCGATAAAAACCGCGCGTGAGAGTACGGAGCACGCGAAGGATAAATGGTGCCAATGCAATTGTTGAGGTCTCATTGCCATAGCGCGCAGGAATCTCAACATCGACTACTCGTGCATTAGTTGCGGATAACCAAATGAGTAAATCATTCTCAAAGTCATAACGCTCTTCGACTTTTTCTAGTGGGATGCGTCGCAATGCAGTGGCGGTGATGGCGGTGTAACCATTCTGCGGATCAAAGATGTGCCAATAACCCGAAGAGAGTTTGGTGAGAAAACTCAGTACGGCATTACCGATCACTCGATACTTAGGCATTCCTTCTAGCGCTGCGACCGAGAAGAATCGATTACCTTTAGTGAAGTCCGCGCTGCCTGCTGCGATTGGATCTAGGAGCGCTGGCAAGTACGCCGGATCCATCTGATTATCGCCAGCCATAACAACACTCACATCGCACGTTTCGCTTAGCGCAATTTTGTGTCCGTGAATGATGGCACCACCGACGCCGCGATTTTTTGGCAGACGAGCAACCATCAAGCGATTACCTGCGCTACCAAGTTCTTCCTGGATATCTAGCGCCTTTTGATACGTCCCATCAGGACTTGCATCATCAACGACGACGATCAAATCCACGTAATCAGGTATGCCAAGGATGGTCGCCCCGATATGTAACTCTTCTTTAAATGCTGGGACAACCACCGCGACTTTAAGGCCTTTATACAGAGAAATTCCTAACTACAGTGGAGTGGTTACTCAATTGCTGATGCGAACTGGCTCGCATAGAGATTGTAATAGAAGCCCTTGGCCTCCATGAGTTGTTCGTGATTTCCCTGCTCCACGAGTGAGCCCTTATCCATCACCAAGATGATGTCGGCATCGCGAATCGTGGAAAGTCTGTGGGCAATGACGAACGAGGTACGGCCGGCACGGAGCTTTGCCATGGCTTGCTGAACCAATACTTCGGTACGAGTATCCACCGACGATGTCGCTTCATCGAGGATCAAAATCGCTGGGTCTGCCATAAATGCTCGAGCAATCGTCAGAAGTTGACGCTCGCCATTGGAGACAGTGGCGTTGTCATCGGTCAGCATCGAGTCGTATCCCTGTGGCAGGGCACGCAAGAAGTGATCGATGTTGGCAGCCTTTGCAGCAGCCTCGACCTTCTGATGATCTGGATCTGGCGAACCAAATGCGATGTTCTCGCGCATGCTGCCGGTGAAGAGCCAGGTATCTTGCAACACCATTCCAAATTGACGACGGAGATCATCACGAGTGATATCGCGTGTATTGATTCCATCAAGGGTGATCTCGCCACCATTGATCTCGTAGAAACGCATGATCAAATTAACAAGCGTTGTCTTGCCAGCACCAGTTGGGCCAACAATCGCGATCGTCTGACCAGGTTTTACGCTGAGGTTAAACCCTTCGATCAATGGTTGATCTTCGACATATCTAAATGAGACGTTCTTAAATTCGATTGCACCAGTAGCGCGACCAAGTGGAGTTGAATCTGGCTTATCTGGAGCTTCTTCAGGTGCATCAAGCAACTCAAACAAACGTTCTGCTGATGCAACACCAGATTGGACCGTATTCATCAGGCCAGCGATCTGGGCTAGTGGCATACCGAATTGGCGTGAATATTGAATAAACGCCTGCACATCACCGAGTGACATTGTGCCTGTCGCTACGCGATAGCCACCAAGGACTGAAATACCAACATAGATAAGGTTAGAGATGAGTTGGGTTGAAGGCTGGATGATTCCCGACATAAATTGGGCATTAAAGGAAGATCCATAGAGCTTCTCATTAAGAAGATCGAAATCTT
>CAIWXY010000016.1 GCA_903916775.1 uncultured Actinomycetes bacterium | reverse complement strand
CAGAAGCGAGTGTCGTGCGTTCCGCCCTGGGTGTTGTTGTAGTGAGCCACAACCGATGCACGGATTCCGGTTGCTTTCTCCAAAATATTTAAACCATCTAGCCAAAATGGCGCATCCCCGACTTTATACATCTCATAGACGGGCATGGTCTTAGCTCCAAGAGTCATTGCTGCAGCTGAAGCCATAACGATGGTTCCACGTTCTAGTACCTGATGGAATTTCTCATTGGCACCACTGCTCGCCCATGCTTTAAGTGCATAGGTTGGACTACCAGGACCAGAGAAGAGCCAATCGGCTTTGTCTATCTCAGCAAGCGCTGTCGTTGCATCCTCGAAATCACTCCGAAAGTGAACGTCGTTGATGGGATATCCAACGTTCTTCTCGAAATAACCCAAAATTCGCTCGGTCATCTCGTTGGCATTTTCTTGAAAGCCGTATGGGGTATCGAGATTGATTCGATAAGAACTCTTTCCGAGCTCCTTGAGAATATTTTGGTGAGGCGTCACCATGGCCGGACTGTTTTCGCCTGAGCCCATCAAAACGAGCTTTCTTGCCATGATTTCACTTCTCTCCGTTGAGTACTGGGAGAGTTTACTAAGTTCGTTGCTGCAAACGCCTGTTGAAACAAGAGCGGAGACGAGAGGATTTGAACCTCCGAGGCCGTTTAACGGGCCTACCTCATTAGCAGTGAGGCGCACTCGACCGGGCTATGCGACGTCTCCAAGTGTGAGGTGAGTTTACAACAGAAATAGGTCGGTAATTACTTGGCGTCCGCCATCGATAAATAGCTCTAAAGAGCCCTTATCCACTACTAATTGGGCTCTGACCACTCCGTTTGATGCCTTGACGGGGACGCTATGCACGGCGCTATTGATGGTGCTCATGCTGCGATCCACATAGACACTTTGGGTAGCGGGGTCGAAGCCAATTTTTATCCCACCTGCAAGAACTATCGGATCATCTGTGATTTCGATTTCGCGGACACGCTGAAGGGCCTCTGCAACGGGTTGTTGAATTAATTCAATCTGACCGTCGATCTTTTCTAAGCTGATCTCGCGTGGCAAGCTCATCTGACCATGATATGGATTGGGATCAATGAATTTCGCATAATCCCAATTGCTCATCCAGCCAATCATGATGCGACGATTGTCTGGAGCATCGTTAAAAGAAACAGCTGCGTAATAATCTGCACCGAAATCAATCCACTTAATCTCATCGAGATATTCGGTTTGTGTAAATGTGGTGCCATCAAAATCACCAATGAAATATTGGGTTGCGGATCCACCAACAGGACCACCTGGATTCAAGCTGACAATCAAAACCCATTTGGTCGTGCCATCTACCTCGAGTTCAAAGAGATCAGGGCATTCCCAAATTCCACCAACGGCGCCAACTGGACCGAAGTTACTTAAATGTGTCCAGCTCTTGAGATCATCTGACTTGTAGAACTGAATGATGAATTCTTGTGGCAAGGCAACAGCCATAAGCCAATGCTGGCGAGCGCTATCCCACGTTACTTTCGGATCACGGAAATCTTTCTTATTGAGATCTAGTACGGGGTTGTTCGCATACTTAGTCCACGTCACTCCCTCATCAAGACTGTATGCGAGTCCCTGGGCCTGATGTTCATCTTGGTGTTCGGTATAGATGGCAACCATCGGAGGATTCTCGATAGAGCCAAAGCCTGAAGAATTCTGATGATCTACTACCGCACTGCCAGAGAAAATCATGGCGCGCTCATCGTCTCGGATCGCTACTGGTAGCTCTGTCCAGGTCAGCAGATCGCTACTGGTTGCATGCCCCCATGATATGTGGCCCCACTGATCGCCTTCTGGGTTATATTGATAGAAAAGGTGAAAAAACCCCTTGTAGTAGAGCAATCCGTTGGGATCGTTCATCCAGTTAGTGGCAGGCGTGTAGTGAAATTCGGGGCGCATATGCCCAATTCTATGCCAAGCAGGT
>CAIWXY010000015.1 GCA_903916775.1 uncultured Actinomycetes bacterium | reverse complement strand
CCAAACGTGCAATGAGATCGGCTGTAGCAGGAGCAATGACAATTGCGTCAGAACTCTTTGCTAGTGAGATATGCGGAACTTCATGAACACGATTCCACAGATCCGTCGGAACTTCTCGTCCGGATAGCGCTTCCCATGTTGCAGCGCCGACGAAATTTAGACTTGAACGAGTAGGGACGACTCTCACCAAGAAGCCAGAATCTTGGAGGCGTCGTAGAAGCTCGCAACTCTTATATGCAGAAATCCCACCACCTACACCAAGAAGAATCTCCCGACCTTGTAGCGTGGTCATACGATCATCTCCGGTATGAGTGATGGGATATGCGCGAATTCAGATTTACGCAGAGGCTTCTGTCGCCGTGGAAGCTGGCTCAAGGTTTTCGATAGTCAAAAGACCTTCGCTGATCTCGCGTAGCGCGATTGAAAGCGGCTTTTCATGAACATAGGTCTCAACAAGTGGACCTACATACTCAAGGAGACCTTCGCCTAGTTGGGAATAATATGCATTGATCTGACGAGCACGCTTAGCCGCATAGAGAACGAGGCTGTATTTGGAACCAGCTGCATCCAAAAGTTGATCGATAGGAGGATGGGTAATTCCATCGGTTAGGTTAGATGCCATCAGGTGACCTCAATCTTTTCGTATGAACTAACGTGAAAAATGCCGACTTAAGAGAGCCTAAGTCGATTATTGCCCCTTGAGGGGTGCACTTGCCAAGGGTATCAGGCGGGCCAGCAATAGGTCGACTTGGTCGTTGACCAAAATCTCATCAAACTCCGGTGCAGCGGCCATCTCTTGCTCCGCCAAGGCCAATCGGGCAGCTCGCCGTTCAGGCGAATCGGTGCCCCGGCCGGTGAGCCTGCGGACCAATTCATCCCAGTCCGGGGGTGAAATGAAGAAGAGTTTGGCACTTCCTTCAGATTTACGAACCTGACGTGCGCCATCAATCTCGATCTCCAGAATCACGTGCTTGCCAACGGCACGCCACTCTTCCACGGGTGCGCGTGGGGTGCCATATCGGTTTCCAGCAAAATCTGCCCACTCGAGGAATTCACCCTCATCTATCATGTTTTGAAATCGCTCGGGAGTATAGAAGTAATAGTCGACGCCATCCTTCTCGCCCGCTCTTGGTTCGCGAGTTGTAGCCGAGACGCTGACCCAAAAACGAGGATCCTTCCGTAAAGCATTTGTGATCGTACTTTTTCCAACTCCGCCGGGACCAGAGATCACGATGAGGTTGCCTCGCTGAGAATCAATTTTGCCCACAGCTAACTCCCCTCGAAGACTCATCAGTTGATGCACGCCTAGGCCCCCAATCCTACGGGTAGGCGAAATGTTTCGGCGCTCCATGATCATAGCTGCTCTCACCTTGCCTACTCCGGGTACTGCAGAGAGTAATTCGATAACTCGCATTCGCCTAATAGATTCTCGTGGATCGTTGATTGCATCAAAGATCGTTGCTTCTCCATTAGCTATGGCATTTTTGATAGCGGCTCGTGCTTGGCGTGACTCTTTCGCGATTGCAAGAGCCGCCAATCGAGCCTCATGTGTCAATTGAGGTGGCTTTTGCGCACTCAAGAAATTGAATCCAAAATCTCACGAGCCTTATCGCCCATAGCTTGTGGTGACTGCTCGAAAAGCGATGTGATGGGACGCCCGATAACAAGGAAGTCTGAACCAGCGGAGATGGCATCCTTAGGAGTCATCACTCGAGATTGATCACCAAGTGATGCACCTGCTGGGCGAACTCCTGGAGTGATGGTCGAGACTCGGTCCCCTAGCGCTCCTTTGATTGCAGCAACTTCGAGTGGTGAACAAACAATGGCTCGTGCACCTGCATCAGCGGCGGAGAGTGCGAGTTTAAGTGCGAACTCAAGCGGAGTCGAGTCAATTCCCATAGAGAGTAAGAGCTCTGGGGAGATCGATGTAAGAACTGTTACTGCCGTGATGTCGACATCTGGGGCTTGCTGCGCTGCAGCTTCAATCATTGGGGCGCCACCAGAGGCATGCACTGTCAGAAAGCGCGGATTAAGATCTTTGACCGACGCAACAGCTCCAGCAACGGTGTTTGGGATATCGTGTAATTTCAAATCTAAGAAGAGTTCGAAGTCGGCATATTCAGAAAGTCTATTGAGACCTGCTGCGCCAAATTTGAGAAAAAATTCAAGTCCAACTTTATAGATATCGATACTTTCTCGCGTTGCTTCTATCCATTGACCTGCGATATCCAGATCATCGGTATCTAGCGCAAGAATGATCGGTGACTTCGAATTGCGTGATGTCATCATTAGATCTCCTCGCGATGAGCAAAACCGATAGCTTGGTGGAAGGTAGCAAATCCCTTTTCGATGAGAATGTTCTCCAACTCTTCTTTGATGCTGATCGCAGCTGTTGGATTGCCAAAAGTTGCAGTACCGACTGAAATCGCGCTTGCACCCGCTAATACGAGTTCAAAGGCGTCTCGTCCCGAGGCAACTCCACCCATACCGATGATTGGAACATTTGGTAGCGCGGCATGAACTTGATAGATCGCCCTAACAGCGACTGGACGAATTGCGGGACCTGACAAACCACCTGTCTTCTGCGAAAGACGTGGGAACATGGTGTTTGTGTCGATTACCATGCCAAGAATTGTGTTGATCAAAGCAAGGCCATCGGCCCCAGCATCAACTACCTCAGTTGCAATGGAGACAATGTCTGTGACATCAGGTGAAAGCTTGGCGAAGATAGGCAGCTCTCCCCCAATATTTCGACGTACTGCAGATATAGCTTCGCGAGCAGTTGTTGGATTGCAGGCAAATACTTGGCCGCGATTTTCCACGTTAGGACAAGAGATATTTACTTCTAGCGCTGTAATGCCAGGTACGGCACGTAATTTTCTTGCGAGAACCGCATAATCTTCTACGGTTTCTCCAGCAATACTGACGATTATTCGCGCTCCTTGAGAAACGAGCCAAGGAATATCGTTCTCAAGAAAAATATCGATTCCAGGGCCTTGTAATCCAATCGAGTTGAGCATTCCGCTGGGAGTTTCAGCCATTCGAGGAGTTGCGCGACCACTGCGCGGCTTAAGCATGATGGACTTGGTTACTACCGCGCCTATGTCGCTTAGTGGGAAAAATTGAGAAAGTTCTTTCCCAGATCCTGCAGTACCACTTGCAGTAAGAATCGGGTTCGGGATGCGTCGATCCGCTAGCGCGGTTGAAAAATCAAATGTGTAGTTGGTTTCCATCATTACTTACCCCACACCCCATCTGGAATCTCACGCGACTTACTCCATGTCACTTTCGATCCATCCATGACGGGCCCCTCTATGCAGGTGCGAACCATTCTGGTGATTCCATCTCTGCCTTCCACTGGCAGTACGCAGGTCATGCAGACCCCAATGCCGCAAGCCATTGACTCCTCAACAGAACATTGGTGCATGACACCGAAACGATTTGCAATATCGGTGATGGCGGAGAGCATAGCCATAGGACCACAGGAGTAAATTATCTCGATCTGATTCTGTTCAATGACTGAAGGCAAGACATCACTCACTCGACCTTGAGTACCAGCCGAACCATCATCAGTTGTTAGCGTCATTGAGTTAACTGAGCGCTTTCCCTCAAGCGGAGCATAAATTTTTGCTGCTGTACTTGCTCCCAAAACCATGTCCACGCGACATCCCTTAGTTTTGAGATTTTCGGCAAGCGCGAAGAGAGGAGCCGACCCATAACCGCCACCAATAAGCAGAGCGCGCACGGGTTCAGTTGGAATTCCAAATGCAGTTCCAAGAGGAGCAACAATGTTCACGCTCTCCCCTGGTTCTCTGGATGCCAGCCACTTACTTCCATTTCCATGAGGAGCAACGACTAGTTCCATGACGCCTTGTCCATCTGGACGAATCTGAGCCCTATAGATTGCAAAGGCGCGACGCAACACCATCGAAGATCCTGCTCCACCAACGGAAATTGCTACGAAGTTTCCGGGTTTTGCATAAGTAGCGATCTCATTAACAGCCAAAACAATATGGTTGTAGGCGCCTAGACGTTTATTGGATATGACTTCGGCATCCATTTGCTGGGCTCGAGAATTAATCGTTGGCATCTCCATAACCCAACCTTATGCCAAACTCTTTTTATGCCAGTTTTGTAGAGAGCACACTGACATTTCGTGGTTGCGCAGTTCGGTAATGCCAGAGACGGCAGCGCGGAATCCCGCTATGGTCGTGATGATAGGGATGCCTCGCTGAACAGATGCGGTTCGAATCAACCATCCGTCATGGCGAGTTCCTCGTCCAAGCGGTGTATTGATGACCAAATCAACCATCGATGTATTGATCATGTCGACTGCCGATAATCCGTCGCCAGGCTCTGAGTTTTTGCGAACTACTGTTGAGTCAACACCATGTTCTGCAAGAAGGTCATGCGTGCCTTTAGTTGCGTAGAGAGTAAAGCCGAGGGCAGCCAAAGCTCTTGCAGGCTCCACACTTCCGAGTTTGTCTCGAGCAGAAAGTGAGATAAAAACGTTTCCTGATTCAGGCAACGTTCCAAAAGAGGCAATCTGCGATTTGAAATACGCCTCACCAAATGTATCGGCAATACCCATTACTTCACCGGTTGAGCGCATCTCTGGCCCGAGTACTGCATCTACTCCGGTTCCATCACTTCGTCTAAATCTATTCCACGGCAGAACGGCTTCCTTTATGGAAATACCGATTGCCTGCCCATCTCCAGATTGAGGTAGAAAACCGCTAGATCGAAGTGACTCGATATCACTGCCCATAGCAATCATCGAAGCAGCCTTGGATAAGGCGATACCAGTTGCTTTGCTGACAAATGGCACAGTGCGTGAAGCGCGAGGGTTGGCCTCAAGCACGTAGAGTGTGTCGTCATGTTCGGCGCGAGAGATCGCGAATTGAATGTTGATCAGTCCGCGAACGCCGACACCGCGCGCAATCTTCTCTGTTGCTTCTCTTAACTCTACAAGTTTGGTGTGGGAAATCGAGATACTTGGAAGCACGCACGCTGAATCACCGGAGTGAATTCCCGCTTCTTCTATATGTTCCATAACTCCAGCTAGGTAGAGCTCTTTACCATCGTAGAGCGCATCAACGTCAATCTCAATAGCGTCATCAAGGAAGCGATCGATAAGAACTGGTTGATTAGGCGTAATTTCAGTAGCTTTCTCGATGAAACCTTTGAGTGATTCATCGTCATAAACAAT
>CAIWXY010000014.1 GCA_903916775.1 uncultured Actinomycetes bacterium | reverse complement strand
TTCTTGTCCGAAGGCTGCAATGAAGCTAAATGCCAGTGGGATTCCACCCGTACTGGTGAGGACTCCTGCAGCAGCAATGATGAGCTTGCGGGCATGGCCCTGAGTTTTTACGACAGCCCAGCAAATGAGTGCGCCGATAATCGCTGAGATTGCCATCGAATAGGCCGCTAGCTCAAAAGAGCCTATAAATGCATTTCGATAATCTCCGCTAAAGAGAGCCTTGTAGGCAGAGGCGGTGAGATGATGATGTGAATCATGAATGGATTCATTAAATACAACAGCTAATGGATAGAAAAAGAAATATCCGATAAGTCCTAGGAATGGGAGTATTCCGAGAAATGACTTATCGAACCGGAACGCTCTCTTTGCAACAGGCAGAGCACCCTCAGCCGTTTGATGGCTGAGGGTGCTCTGGACTGAAGTCTGTGACATAAGTTCGATCTAATTACTTAGATCTTCGCCCATGCTGTCTTGAGAAGTGCTGTTGCTGTTGTCT
This sequence comes from uncultured Actinomycetes bacterium, assembly GCA_903916775.1. Taxonomy (GTDB): domain Bacteria; phylum Actinomycetota; class Actinomycetes; order Nanopelagicales; family Nanopelagicaceae; genus PALSA-747. Next base: position 2,930 of record CAIWXY010000014.1, on the reverse strand, counting down.
GCTGTGCAACTGTTGGCATCTGGAGAGTCAACTTATCAGCAGCAGGGTTTGGCTGGAAGATTGATGTTGGTGATGGAACCAACAACTTCTTCTTTGCCATTGCAGCCTGCTCGATAGGAATCGCACCACCAAGTGTGAAGATGTTCTGTCCACCCATGAGTGAAGCGAACAACTTTGCTCCATCAAGAGTTCCAGCTGCAACGTTTGTTGCTTCATCACCAGCGAGGTCCTTAGCAAGGTGACCCTTGTTTTCAGACATCAAGAACTCAACCCAAAGGCGAGCTGCTGCTGGGTGTGGAGCTGTTGCGCTAACACCGAAGATGTAAGGAGTACCCATGACTGCTGCATCAGAAGGCTTGACGTAATTAAATGTCTTGCCGATCTGAGCACCAGCTTGTTGTGTACCAAGAGCGTTGAATGAGTAGTCGAACCAGACCTTTGGGTTACCGGTCGCAATATGTGTTGAGTCAGCATTTGCACCTGAAAGGTTGCCGATTGTCTTGAGCTTATGGAAGAAATCAACGCCCTTCTGGACGTTATCGAGTGATCCACCGTTAGCTACAGAAGCTGTCATGACAGTGATAAGAGCCTCTTGCGCACCTGTTGGATCGCCAGCGATTCCTACAACCTTCTTGTATGCAGGGTTAAGGAGATCTGAGATCTTTGTTGGGTGAACCTTAAGCTTTGCATCGTAGCCAAGTACGATCTGACCTGAATAGTTACCGAACCAATATCCAGCTGGATCCTTCCAAGCTGTTGGGATGTCGTTCCATGTTGCTACCTTGTATGGAGCAAACAAGCTTCCGCCGCTCTTGTTACCTGTCATTGCATCTGCAATGTGAGAAGCTCCGATATCGACTACATCGGGAGCGCTTGCTTCAGGAGCTGTCTGGATTGACTTGATCTCGTAAGAAGATCCGCCATCTGGATTGTCATCATTGATGTGAACGCCAAATGCAGCTTGGAATGAATCAATTGCATCACCGTAGTCAGCCCAGTTACGAAGAACTGTTGTGATGTTCAATGAACCTTCTGCTTGAGCTGCCTTAATAAGAGCACTCATTCCTCCGCAAGATGCGAGGTCGGTGCATGTAGCAAATGTTGAATCATCAGCGAATGATGGAGCTGAAGAGACAGCAGGAAGAATTGCAACAGCGATTGCTGCAACTGTTCCAAGTATGAAGTGCTTGCGCATTAGTCCCCCTTCAAGGATTGTGGGAGAAGCAAATCGTTTGCACCTAAATGATTGGTCACTATTAGACGTCTATGAAGTGACCTTCAGGTTAACTCTTAGCGAGTGCAATGATTAAATGAGATCCAAAAGCTCGACGACGGAATCCAAAGTATGAGTAGCTCCTGCTGCAACCAACTCTTCTTTACTGCTTGCGCCACTTGTTACTCCGGCAACAATTTTTGCGTGTGCGCTTAAGCCGGCCTGAATATCGGATTGGGTGTCACCCGCAATCGCAACGTGACTTGCCCCCAGGCCTGTTCCTCTGTCAGCGTTGTAAAGCTCGATGGCGCGCTCAATCATGTCTGGCGCAGGCCGACCTTGTACAACCTCTGAAGCTGCTACAGAGACATCCACGAGTGGTTCCCATGCCAAGTTTTCGATAATAAAGTCCAAAATTGAGCGTGGAAAACCTGTTGTCAAGGCAACTCCAACCCCTCGAGCTCGCAATTCTCTAAAGAAGTCCGAGACCCCATCGAATTCTTCGAGCAATCCTTCTGCCACGAGATTGCTATAGCTCTCGACAAATCGGTCGTGCGCCGCGTTGGCCAGTTCAGAATCTTGATTGCATAGATGCATAAAGACATCAATCTTGCGCTGACCCATCGTCGCATTGACGTAGTCGATCATCGTTGCAAGCTCAGCGGCGCTGGGATTGAGTGGCTCAATTGCATTAATGAAAGCCTTCACAACGAGACCATCATCTTTTGCGGTAGTTCCTGCTACATCAAGGACTACTAATTTGATATCGCTCATAGCTTTGCCCAATCTAACACTGTTTTTTCAGCCATTGCGGGAGAGATGGTATTTCCACGCCCACCACCACCGGTCACAACAACTGCACCTGGTGCAATCTCTTTTCGGAAGTAGATATCACTATTTGTGCTTTGCGAGTAAACCCCATCCCATCGGCGAACGATTTCTGGGCTAGGAGTGCCGAGAATTGAATCCATGACGTGCTTAAGATGGACGTATGGCTCTTCTTGAATCTCATAATTAAACGGTTCTACATAATCGTGGGTATCACCAATAGTGAATGAACCATCGAGACGTTGAACCATAAGAAGTTGCATTTTGTTTTTTGCGGCGATCTCAGCTTGCTCACCCAATTTGTGAAGGGCTAAATCTTTAAACGCTGGGTAATACCGCATGGAATCTGCATCAGCGATTGAGTACTTGAGCGGATGCGCGAATGGGGCTGTGGCTCCCATTTGCAGATGTACTTTACGTAGCGCTGCACCCTCAAAGAACTCGCTTAAGAAACCTTTGTGGGCTGCACCAGGACAGATGGCCATAAGTTCGGCAGAAATCTTATTCCCTTGGATGTCAGTGACATGATTACCGGTTTCGTCATGGTAGAAATCAACAACTTCGAAGTTAGGAAGCCATTGATAATCGGGGCTTTGCGACAAAAATTCTCTCAATCCACCGAGTAAAAGCGGTGGTTCTACAGCAGCATCTTGGGTGCATAGTAATCCGCCAACAAAGGACCCCTGAAGTGCAGGATCGCGAGAGATAATTTCTTCGCGGGTTAGCAGTTCAAATCCACGTGCTGATGCGTCGCGCATATTCGCCGCTTCATCCATCACAGCAAATTGATCGTCATTTGCAGCAATAGTGAGAGAGTGTTGGGCTCGGAAGCCGATCTTGGCTTCGCTACCAATCTCGCCCCATAACTCCCGGGCGCGAAGTGCAACGT
>CAIWXY010000013.1 GCA_903916775.1 uncultured Actinomycetes bacterium | reverse complement strand
GTTTCGGCAGTACTAATCAAGAGCCAAGGTCCACATATTTCGAGCACGGCGTAGAGCAGGATCCACTTGAAGTGCTTAAGCGCTGGTCGCAGGGTGCCTTTGCGGATTGAGTAGGGGATCAGAATGATCGAGCCAATCAGTACTCTGGAGAAAACCAAGAAAGCAGGTGTAAACGCACGAGGAGCGACAGCGACTTTGATGAAGAGGTAGGGCAGGCCCCACAGCACTCCAACGAGGCAGTAGTTAAACCAGCTGCGCCGGCTCATAGGGTGGGTTCTTGGCGTAGGTCGCTGGCAGGGCACATAGGAGAAGGGTAGACTGCGCGAGTCATCGTTGACCACACACATACTTGATATTTGAGATATTCAGGAGCACACATGCGTTTTGGAGTACTAACAGGTGGCGGAGATTGCCCAGGTCTAAATGGAGTTATCCGCGCAGTAGTTCGTAAAGGAATTAAAGAGTACGGCTACGAGTTCGTCGGATTCCGTGACGGCTGGAAGGGTCCTCTCGAAGGACTAACAATGCCACTTGATCTACCAGCAACCCGTGGCATCTTGCCAAAGGGTGGAACAATTTTGGGATCATCACGCACCAACCCTTTCAAGATCGAGGGTGGAGTCGAGAAGATTCAAGAAAATCTTAAGAAGCTCGGAATTGATGCGCTTATCGCAATCGGTGGGGAAGACACACTTGGTGTTGCAACAAAGCTCGATGCACTTGGCGTCAAAGTTATTGGTGTTCCAAAGACAATTGATAATGATCTCAATAACACTGATTACACATTTGGTTTTGATACCTCAGTAAATATTGCTGTCGAGGCGATCGATCGCCTACACACCACTGCTGATTCACACCACCGCGCGCTTGTTGTAGAAGTGATGGGTCGCCATGCTGGTTGGATCGCCTTACACGCAGGTATTGCTGGCGGCGCTTCAGTCGTCTTGATTCCAGAAGTTAAATTCTCAACCGACAAGGTCGCTGCTTGGGTCAACTCACGCTTTGCCGATGGCTTTGCCCCAATCATCGTGATCGCTGAAGGCGCAATTCCTCAAGATGGCGATATGAAGGTTAAAGATCAGACTCTCGATTCATTTGGCCACGTCAAACTTTCAGGTATTGGTGAATGGCTCTCCCAGGAGATCGAAGCTAAGACAGGCAAGGAGACTCGTACCGTCGTTCTCGGTCACATCCAGCGTGGTGGATCACCAACGGCATTCGACCGCGTCCTCTCAACCCGCTTTGGCTTGGCGGCAATCACAGCTGCTCACAATGGCGATTGGGGCAAGATGGTTGCCCTTCACGGCACAAAGATTGAAACAGTGCCTTTGGCATCTGCAACCGGTGAGCTCAAGCTTGTTGATCCATCTTTGTACGCTGAAGCAGAGGTCTTCTTCGGATAAATTGGTCGCCGCCTAGGCCACCAACTTCCCTAGACTTCACATATGGATAATCTCGATACGTTATTCGACTCTAGCCTTGTGGCTGCGCAGCAGCCACAATGGCCTGGAGGCGCCTCCGGTGAGCAGGTAGCAAAAGCAGTCGCCACTCTCAAAAAGCTCCCACCACTTGTCTTTGCTGGTGAATGCGATGACCTCAAAGCAAAAATCGCAGAGGCTGCAAGTGGCAATGCCTTCTGGCTTCAAGGTGGAGATTGCGCCGAAACGTTTGCGTCAGCAACAGCAGACTCAATTCGAAATCGCATTAAGACTATTCTTCAGATGGCAGCGGTGTTGCAATACGCCTCAAGCATGCCTGTTATTAAGGTCGGCCGCATGGCTGGACAATTTGCGAAGCCTCGCAGTAAAGACACTGAGACACGTGGAGATATCACTCTTCCTGCTTATCGCGGAGATGCAGTGAATGACATCGAGTTCACGGCAGAGTCCCGTCAGCCAGATCCTCAGCGCTTAGTCCAGGTCTACAACACGTCGGCTGCAACTCTCAATCTTGTTCGCGCCTTTACTCAAGGTGGTTTTGCAGACCTTCGCCAAGTGCACGAATGGAACAAGGGTTTTGCAAACGACCCACGATTTGGTCAACGCTATGAGCAGATGGCCAATGAAATCGGTCGAGCACTTAATTTCATGAAATCAGCTGGCGTAGATCCAGAGAGTTTCAAGAAAGTTGATTTTTATTCCAGCCACGAAGCGTTGATTCTTGAGTACGAGAAGGCGTTGACGCGTATCGATTCTCGCACAGGCAAGGCATATGACGTTTCAGGTCACTTTGTTTGGGTGGGAGAGCGCACTCGCCAAATGGATGGCGCTCATATGGATTTTGCGGCGAAGATTCATAATCCAATCGGCATCAAACTCGGTCCTAAGACCACGCCGGAAGATGCTCTTGCAATGATTGCCAAGCTCAACCCAGAGAACGAGCCTGGCCGCCTCACCTTCATTACTCGCATGGGCGCCGGTCTTATCCGCGAAAAGCTTCCTGCATTAGTTGATGCAGTGACCAAATCTGGGGCCAATGTCCTATGGGTCTGCGATCCAATGCACGGTAATACTTACGAGGCGCCTTCGGGCTACAAAACTCGTCGATTCGACGATGTGATGGACGAGGTCCGCGGATTTTTTGAAGTTCACAAGCAGCTTGGAACACATCCAGGTGGAGTTCACATCGAGCTAACCGGCGATGATGTCACTGAATGTGTCGGAGGCGGAGAACAGATCTCTGAAGCCGATCTTGCAAATCGATACGAAACCGCCTGCGACCCTCGCCTTAACCACACCCAATCGTTGGAGCTCGCATTCTTGGTCGCCGAAATGTTGAGGGATCGTTAATCCGAATAAATCGGAATAAATCGCGAATTCAGGATCTTCCAAAAGCACACTTTCACGATTATTGTGAGGGTGTGCTTTTTACTACCACCCATAAGACACCCGTGGGTCCTCTTTCTTTGATAGCCAGTGATCAAATCCTGCTTGCAGCAGGTTTTGATGGTTTAGAGCCGCTGATGGTCCGATTAGATATGGATGATGCTTCGCAGGGTTTTAAGAGCGTTCGGACAATTCCGGTAATAAGTGATCTGGTCCACGATTATTTTGACGGCGACTTCACAGCGATCAATGGAATTAAAGTGCGCCAGCCTGGCGCTGAATTCTCGCAATCAGTCTGGAAGGTGATGCGCAAGATTCCGGCGGGCAAAACGATGAGCTATGCAGAGTTAGCCCAACGAGCGGGCTCACCAGCTGCCGTTAGAGCTGCTGGAAGTTCATGTGGCCGCAACCTCATCGCCCCGATTGTTCCCTGTCATCGAATTGTTAAGACAGGTGGAGATTTAGGTAATTACGGCTATGGCTTAGAGCTCAAGCAGGCTCTACTGAAGTTTGAAGGCGCTATCTAATAGTTCGGGTAGTACTGAGTTTACTTTGGCAACATGCTGATCATCGAGTCCTAAATGGGTTACGAGTCGCAAGAACTTGGGTCCAAGCGCACTTGCCAATATTCCAGCTGCTTTGAGCTCGGCGTTGACTTCTGCAGCGCTCTTATGTGACCCCGCTAGATCTATAACGACAATATTGGTGTCGACTTCATCTGGATTAACAGTGCTCGGTGCCACTTGATGCGCAGCCTTTGCAATTGAACGTGCGCGCGCATGATCATCTTTGAGCCGCAAAATATTGTTATCAAGTGCAAAGTGTCCAGCTGCTGCAAGGATGCCAATCTGTCGCATTCCACCACCAAAGCGTTTGCGCCACACTCTGGCCGATGCAATCTTTTCCTTACGCGAAATCATAAGAGAACCAACAGGGGCGCCTAAGCCTTTTGAGAGGCAGACGGAGATGGTGTCAAAATGTTTTCCATACTCAAGAAAACTCACACCACTTTCAACATGAGCATTCCAAATACGTGCCCCATCGAGGTGCATCGCCATTCCCAGTTTAAGTGATTCGCGTCGAAGCTGTGCGATCTCTTCAATTGGTTGAATGGTTCCGCCACCAAAATTATGAGTGTTCTCAATAGCGATCGCAGTGGTCGATACAAGATACGGACCTGAATCTGGTCGCGCCAATTCGATGGGGTCTTGCCAGCGTAGTAGCCCCCTTGTTGCAGGCCAGGTGCGAGTGGTAATTCCACTCAGTGCGGCTCCCGCACCGAGTTCTGCTCGGACAATATGTGCAAACGATTCCGTGATGATCTCTTCACCAGGTTTTACTAGCTCTCGAATTGCCAGCTGATTAGCCATCGAACCCGAAGGCGTAAATAGAGCCGCTTCATGTCCAAACATCGAAGCCACGCGTTCTTCAAGCGAATTTACTGTGGGGTCATCGCCATAGACATCATCACCGACTGGCGCATGGAGCATAGCTTCATGCATCTGCGCGGTGGGCTGGGTGACGGTGTCTGAGCGGAGGTCAATCATGCCTCTATCTTCTCACGGCCTTCCATAAGAACGATGAGATAGAGGCCAGCCATAACAAATGTTCCGCCGATTAAAGTCCGCCAGGTTAGGTGCTCGTGAGAGAAGAGGAGACCAAATATTGCGGCGAAGATGTATTCCAGGGTCAACACAACTCCAACAGTTGTTGCGCTCATAAACGATTGTGTCCAGGTCTGTACCATAAATGCAATTGCGCTAGCGAAGATGGCTGAATACAAGATTGCTACCCAGACCCCGCGATCAGGTGGAAGTTGTACGCCATTCTTGGCAGAAAAGACCAAGGAGATAATGCCGCAGGTTGCCATCTGAATCATTGTGAGTGCGTATGCATCGCGACCAGGGGACCAGTGGCTGAGTGCGACAATGTGAAAGGCGAAGAAGATCGCGCTCATCAAGACGAGAAACTCTCCAAGCCCAATGCTGATGCCATTAAGACAGAGAAATCCAAGTCCGATAGCTGCGAGTGAGACTGCAACCCATTGTGATTTGGTGACGCGGTCGCGGAAAATACCGGCAGCGACCAGCGGGACAAATACAGAGTAGAGCCCAGTGATAAAACCGGTCTTGGCTACGGTTGTCATTGTTAGACCATAAGTCTGAAAAAGATAACCTCCACCGAGAAGTGTGCCGATAGTAACTCCACGCAAGAGAAACGCTTTATTAATCTCTTTAAATGCCTTGGGGCGAAGAAGGGCCATGAGCAGAGC
>CAIWXY010000012.1 GCA_903916775.1 uncultured Actinomycetes bacterium | reverse complement strand
CGGTTGCCGCCGCACCAGCCGCACCTGTCGCTCCTGTGGTTGCAACTCCAGTTGAACCAGTTGTTGCAGCTCCTGTTGCGCCGGTCGCACCTGTCGTTTCTACTCCAGCTCCAGCTGCGCCAGCACCTACATCGGTACCAGCGCTGGATGATTCATATGTCACCCCGATCGTTCGCAAGCTCGCTCACGAACTCGGAGTTGAACTCTCTTCCGTTAAGGGCACAGGAATTGGTGGTCGTATCCGCAAGGAAGATGTGCAGGCCGCTGCAAAACCTGTAGCCAGTGCAGCAAGTGTTGTAGCTCCAGCCAGCAATTCCTCTGCGCCTAAGGCTGCGCCGGTTGCAGTATCTCCACTTCGCGGAACTACAGTGACAATGTCTCGACTTCGCAAGGTTATTGCTGCGCGCATGGTTGAATCTCGACAGATCAGCGCACAACTCACAACTGTCATCGAAGTTTATGTTACGAAGATTGCACGTCTACGTGGCGCGGCAAAGGCTTCATTCCAAGAACGTGAAGGCGTCAATCTCACCTTCCTTCCATTCTTCGCAGTCGCAGTGTGCGAAGCCCTTAAACAGCATCCAGTAGTCAATGCATCGATCGATGGCGACCAAGTCACATATCACGGAGCAGAACACCTCGGCATTGCGGTGGATACGGAGCGCGGTCTTCTCGTTCCAGTAATTCGTGATGCGGGCGATCTCAACATCGGTGGAGTCGCGCGCAAGATTTCTGATGTTGCAGCTCGTACTCGTGACAACAAAATTTCACCGGATGAACTGGGTGGCGGAACCTTCACAATCACCAACACCGGTAGTCGTGGAGCGCTCTTTGATACACCGATCATCAATCAGCCTCAGGTAGCAATTCTTGGCATTGGCGCGGTTGTTAAGCGTCCAATGGTCATGAAGGGAACTGACGGTGGAGAAACCATCGCTGTTCGCTCGATGGTTTATCTCGCTCTCTCTTACGATCACCGAATTGTTGATGGAGCCGATGCATCACGCTTCCTTGTCACACTCAAGGAGCGCCTAGAAGAAGGTCGCTTCGAATCTGATTTAGGGCTTTAATTCATGTCCACTCTTCAACGCGTTGCCGTTACTGGTTCATCTGGTTTAGTAGGTAGCGCATTGGTAAGTCACCTCAAAAGTGAGGGTTACACAGTGCAGCGACTCGTACGTCGCAAACCGGTCTCACCGGATGAGGTTTCCTGGGATCCCAAAGCTGGGACGATCGACCTTGCAGCACTAGAAGGTATCGATGCGATTATCCATCTCGCCGGCGCCGGTGTAGGAGATAAACGATGGACCTCCAAGTATCGCGCCGAAATTCTCAACTCCAGATTACTTGGAACTACGACTATTGCACACGCGGCTACATCACTTAAACCTTCAGTATTAATCTCCGCATCAGCAATTGGCTATTACGGCGAAACTGGCAATCGTGCTGTGAACGAAGACGATAGAAGTGGTGATGACTTCCTCGCAGCAGTGTGTCGAGAATGGGAAGCAGCAGCTGACCTTGCAACCGGAGTGCGCACAGTAAAAGTTCGCACTGGCCTTGTTCTTGATCCAACGGGAGGTGCACTGGGTCGCATGCTCCCCCTCTTTCGACTCGGTCTCGGTGGCAAACTCGGATCTGGATCGCAGTGGTGGTCATGGATAACTCTTCATGATGAAGTTAAAGCACTCACCCATCTACTCAATAGCGATATTGAAGGTGCGGTAAATCTGACGTCACCCAATCCCGTCACCAATCAAGAATTCACCGGCACTCTAGCTCGCGCGCTCCATCGCCCTGCTCTTTTTCCGGTGCCTGGCTTCATTCTTAAGGCGGCGCTTGGTGGATTTTCAACCGAAATTCTCGGCTCCAAAAAAGTTGTACCTGCCAAGCTTCTTGAGAGCGGATTTGTCTTCGACTATCCACATCTCACGCGTGCGTTGGAAGAACTCTGTAAGGAGTAGTTTCTAGCGAACACTACTGGCGCGAGCGTGATCAAGGATTTTTGCAACGCTAAGAGCATCGCTGAGTTGGACTGGCCAAGGCGCACCACATCGAATTCCATCTGCGACTTGTAGGTAAAAACTTCCGTAATTGCCAGGCTCTCCCTGCAACTCCACAATCTCATCGCCACGATGGATAAGGGCTTTACTTCTTACGGGCTCAGACCAGATGCCATTGTTGGGGTATCGACCTGAACGTAATAACTCTTCCTGACCATCCAGATCGTCAATGATTAAAGTACCCCGTGTTCCTGACAAGCGAATTCGTGGGCCAGGTGCTCCGATGATGGCGCTTGCCGAGAGGTAGGAATCAACTCCACGTGAATGAGCAAGTACAAGCACAGCGTCATCATCGCTCATTCCGCGAATATTCCGGACAGAAGAATATTTAAGCTCAGCGTCGCCAAACCAATCCATTGCTGTTGAGATCAGGTGGGGATGAAGGTCTAGGAGTATCCCGCCGCCCTGATCAGCGCCATTGCTCTCGCGCCAATTACGAGGAACCGTGCCCGGGCGATACCTTTCAAAGCGCGAATCGAGGCGAAAAACTTCTCCTATTACTCCTTCGGCGATAACTTTCTTGATAGTTAACGCATCACTATCCCAGCGCCTATTAAAAAACGGAATGACTCCAACGTCGTCGGTGTCCGATGCATCAATAATGCGCTGTACTTCCGCTTCGGTAATACCCAATGGCTTATCAATAACCACAGGAATTCCTGCTTCGATGGCACAAAGAGCATCGCTCACATGCGCCAGATTCGCCGATGCGACCACAACCAAGTCCAGTTCCATCTGGACCATCTGCTCTATGGAGCTACAAATCTGCGCCTCTGGAAAATCTTGAGCTACCTGAGCCATCCGCTCTGGACTGCGGGTTACTACCGCCACAACGTTAAAGCCTGCCCCTTTGAGCAATGGAGCGTGAAATACGCGCCCAGCGAGCCCATATCCCGATATTCCCACTCGCAAACGATCTGCTCCGACTGCCTGAAATGTCATGACTGCAAACCTACATTAGGCTGGGGCTATGAGTGATCTGATGAGCCATTCGCCGCAGGCACAGATTGTGCAGGCCCTGGATGTCCGCTCTCTGGGTCTGATCGACTATGCCCAGGCCCTTTCGCTCCAGAGAGAAATTCACTCGGGTGTTGCAGATGGAACCACCTCACCCACCCTTCTCCTACTCGAGCATCCATCTGTATATACCGCTGGCCGTATGACAAAAGATTTTGAACGTCCAGTAGATGGAACCCCTGTTGTCGATGTCGATCGTGGTGGCAAAATCACATGGCATGGTCGCGGACAACTTGTCGGTTACCCCATTGTGCCCCTTCGCAAACGAAATGAAGTTGTGGGTTATGTGCGTGAAATTGAGAGCGCACTCATCGAAGTCTGCGAAAGTTTCAACATTCCAGCCGAACGATTCTGTGAGAGATCAGGGGTATGGATAAGAGATTCCCGTGGAGATCGAAAGGTTGCCGCTATAGGAATTAGAGTTGCACGCGGGGTGACCATGCATGGATTTGCTCTGAACGTTAACCCTGATCTCGCTGCATTCAGTAAGATCGTGCCTTGCGGAATCTCAGATGCGGACGTTACGTCGATGAGCCAAGAAACCTCACGCGAGCTAACGATTGCTGAGATAGCGCCAATTGTTGAAGATCGCATTCTGCGTGCACTAGAGAGGGTTATGTAAATGACTATCGCACCCGAAGGTCGCAAGCTACTGCGTATCGAAGCTCGTAACGCTGCTGTACCAATTGAGCGTAAGCCTGAATGGATTAAAACACGAGCGAACATGGGCCCGGAGTACACAAAACTCCGTTCCCTCGTGAAAACTGAAGGTCTTCATACAGTGTGCCAAGAGGCGGCTTGCCCAAATATTTTTGAGTGCTGGGAAGATAAAGAAGCGACCTTCCTGATTGGTGGAGAGCGCTGTACGCGCCGATGCGATTTTTGTAACATTGATACTGGTAAGCCTGAACCTATTGACCGGGATGAGCCACGCCGCGTTGCCGAGTCTGTTAAATCTATGGGTCTTCGCTACGCAACTATCACTGGCGTAACTCGTGATGACCTAGAAGATGAAGGCGCCTGGCTCTACGCCGAAACAATTCGGATGGTTCATCTAGCCAATCCTGGCACTGGTGTTGAAATGCTCGCTCCAGATTTCAGCGGAAACCCTGACCTACTTAACCAAGTCTTTGAGACTCGTCCAGAAGTATTTGCTCATAATCTAGAGACAGTTCCACGCATTTTCAAAGAGATTCGTCCTGCTTTTCGCTACGACCGTTCACTCGATGTCATTACCCAAGCGCAAAATTTTGGACTCGTAACAAAATCCAATCTCATTCTAGGAATGGGTGAGACGCGTGAGGAGGTTTCTCAAGCGCTGGTCGACTTGCGAGCTGCTGGTTGTGATCTTGTGACCATCACCCAATATCTTCGTCCTACCTCCAACCACCACCCTGTTGTTCGTTGGGTTAAGCCTGAAGAATTTGTTGAATTAGCGGATGAGGCTAACGAGATTGGTTTTCTAGGAGTAATGAGTGGACCACTTGTTCGCTCTAGTTATCGTGCCGGACGTCTCTATAAGCAAGCTCTTGAAAAGAAATCAGGATTGCTTAATGGCTGATTACGTTTATCCGCCCGTAATTATCACAATCAAGGGTGTCTGGAAGTATCTAGGTCTTAAGTTTGACTTTAAGGGCATAGAAAATTTGCCACAAGTTGGTGGCGCAGTCATCTGCATGAACCATGTTGGCTACCTTGATTTTGCGCTCGTTGGAACAGCCGCTCTCCCAGCTAAACGATATATACGTTTCATGGCCAAGAAGGAGATCTTCAATCACAAGATCGCTGGACCATTGATGCGCGGCATGCATCACATCTCTGTTGATCGCGAGAGTGGCTCTTCATCATTCGTCGCCGCACTTCGAGCTCTTCGGGCGGGCGAGCTTCTCGGAATTTTCCCCGAGGGCACTATTTCGAGAAGCTTCGAGATAGATGAACTTAAGAGTGGAGCAGTTCGACTCTCTATGGGAGCTGGCGTTCCAATCATTCCTGCTGCTGTTTGGGGCAGCCAGAGAATCATGACCAAGAAGCGTAAGCCTGATTTCAAGCGCAATAAGTTCCCTATTCATGTGGCATTTGGCGAGCCATACCGCGTCGAAAAGGGCAGCGATATAGCGCAGGCCGAGGCAGACCTCAAACTTCGAATGCAGAAACTTTTAGATTCAGTACAAGCCAATTATCCTGACTCCCATACCGGACAATGGTGGGCACCTGTTCGATTGGGCGGGCATGCACCGACAATTGAACAGGTGCGACAAGAAAGTACTTCCAATACCAGCATCGAAAACAAGGAGAGCAACTAAATGGCCGAAGCCGTACAACCAGAAAAACAAGGCCAGATGGCAGTCCTTAAAGATGCATTCGCTCTCACTCGAAAGGAGAAGCCGCTCTCCCTCGTTTACTGTGGCTTACTCTTTGTTGTTGTTCTCATTGGCAGCATCTTCGCTGGTAAAGGCTTACATCACCCGGTTTACTTTGGAATTCTCGGAATTCCGCTCGCACTTCTTGCGGCATTCTTTTTATTCACGCGCTTTGCTAATAACGCGGCGTTCTCATCCATTGAAAACCAGATGGGTGCTGGAGCCAGCGTCTTGATGTCGATTCGCAAAGGGTTCACAACAACACCAGCAGTGGCTGTCTCTCGCAACCAAGACATGGTCCACCGCGTAGTAGGTCGTCCAGGAATTATTCTTGTTGGTGAAGGAACACCCGCTGTTCGACAATTGCTTATTGATGAGAAGCGCAAGATGGAGAGATTCATTCCGGGAATTACTGTGGTCGATCTCATTGTTGGCGACGAAGCGGGACAGGTAAAGCTACGTAAGTTGCAGAAGACCATCAAGAAATTGCCAAACACATTGACAAAGAATCAAATGCGCGAAGTCCGCAATCGAGTTAAAGCCATTGGTGGCTTGAGCATGCCTATTCCAAAAGGGCCGCTACCAAAGGGCGCAAAAGTTCCACGCCGATAGCCCTTCGTTAGATGGGCTTCTAGCTGCCCGGGCGTAATACTCGTGTCACTACCGTAGAGCTCAACCAGTCGTGATAACCCCGGCCATCCTTGGTGAGCAGTGCTGGGAATACCATGCATAGCAAGATCGTCCGCCCCAAGACTCGATAAGCGGGTACCCGCAAAGAGCCGTCAACTCCGACCACACGCAGACCACAAACTCGCTGGCCGGCGCTAGAACCTGTGAGGCTGGTAAGCAAGAGAACCTCAACAAAGAAGACCGCCAAGGGGACAAATGTGGCTCCCCCCACATGCCTGCGCGAGATGAGACCCGCGATTCCCAGGCACATGAACCAGTCGATGGCTACGGCGAGCAGACGGCGTCCAAACGAGGCTTGCATAGGCATAGCCGAAGGGTAACATTGGCTCCGTAACGCGGCCCATCGATGCGTCTCGCGCGAGATACAGTTAATCGAGATGATTAATCTCTAACCAAATCGGGAGAAGAATGTTTAAAAACTCAAGTGAGATTTTTGCTTTCATTAAAAAAGAAGATGTAAAGCTGATTGATATCCGCTTCATCGACCTTCCAGGTATTCAGCAGCACTTTAACGTGCCAGCCGAATCCTTTGACGAGGCTGTATTCACAGATGGCTTGATGTTCGATGGTTCTTCGATCCGCGGATTCCAGGCGATCCACGAATCAGATATGAAGTTGCTTCCAATTCCAGGTAGCGCTTTCATTGATCCATTCCGCAAAGTAAAAACATTGATCATCAACTTCTCAGTGCACAACCCAATTGATGACTCCCCTTATAGCCGCGATCCACGTGGAGTCGTTGCCAAGGCTGTTGAGTATCTCAAGTCAACCGGAATCGCTGATACAGCATTCTTCGCACCAGAAGCCGAGTTCTACCTCTTTGACGAAGTGAACTTCTCAACTTCACAAAATGCTTCTCACCACTTCATCGATTCAATCGAGGGTGCATGGAACACTGGTGCTTCTCTAGAAGCAGATGGAACACCTAACCGCGGTTACAAAACTCGCTTCAAGGGTGGCTACTTCCCTGTATCTCCAACCGACCAACTCGCTGATATCCGTGACGAGATGGTTATGAAGCTAGAAGAGGTTGGACTTCAAGTTGAGCGTTCTCACCACGAAGTTGGAACTGCTGGCCAAATGGAGATCAACTATCGCTTCGACGATATCTTGAAGGCTGGCGACGACGTCATGAAGTTCAAGTACGTCATCAAGAACGTTGCTTGGGAAAATGGCAAGACCGCGACATTCATGCCAAAGCCACTCTTCGGAGATAACGGCTCAGGTATGCACGTTCACCAATCCCTATGGAAAGATGGAAAGCCACTCTTCTTCGAAGAGGGAACATATGGCGATCTTTCTGATATGGCTCGTTGGTATATCGGTGGTCTGCTCAAGCACGCACCAGCGCTTCTTGCATTCACTAACCCAACTGTAAATTCATACCATCGCTTGGTCCCTGGCTATGAAGCTCCAGTCAACCTTGTTTACTCAGCTCGTAACCGTTCTGCTTGTATCCGTATCCCAATCACAGGTAAGAATCCAAAGGCGAAGCGCATTGAGTTCCGTTGCCCAGATCCATCTTCAAACCCATATCTAGCTTTTGCAGCAATGCTCATGGCCGGTATCGATGGAATCTTGAACAAGATTGAGCCACTAGCTCCAGTCGATGTTGACCTTTACGAGTTGGAGGGCGCTGAAGCAGCTGCAATTCCACAAGTTCCAGGTTCACTTCCAGAGGTGCTAGATGCTCTAGAGGCCAACCACGAATTCCTAACAAAGGGTGGCGTCTTCACTCCAGATCTCATCGAAACATGGATCAACTACAAGCGCACCGCTGAAGTTGATTATGTTCGCTTGCGTCCACATCCAGCT
>CAIWXY010000011.1 GCA_903916775.1 uncultured Actinomycetes bacterium | reverse complement strand
GATTAACTGATCGGGCCACAGGTTTTTGGCCAAGAAGGATTCCGGCAGTGGCTGCGACAGAGAGCGCGAACCCTGGGTCAGTCGCTTCGAAAGGGTCGAGAAAAATTAGCAGTGCAATGGCAAGTCCTAGCGCCGGCAATACCGAAGTCTTACTTCCTCGAAATTGTGCGATGAGCATAACTGCCACCATAACTGTTGCTCGAAGTACTGATGGCGATGGCCGAACCAAGAAGATAAATCCAATGAGCACTGCAGCATTGATGATAAGTCGCAAGCGAAGCTGACGGATGAACCACTGCAGAAACCACATCATAAAAGCAGCGATGATTGCAAAATTCTCGCCGCTCACAGCGGTCAAGTGAGTAAGCCCGGCCGAGAGCATCTCTTGCGTGAACTCGTGTCGCTCAAGTGAAGTATCACCAAGCACTAAGCCCGGTATGAGCGCACCACTGTCGCCACCAACACGACGACTGGCGATTCGAAAATCTGATCTGATGGCGCCTGCCAGGCGTCCGATAGAGCTAGCTCCATGAATTACAACGCACTGCCCTCGCGCTGCAAAGAGCGCTGCAACTCGCTTCTCTGCTGTTGAGTACACAACACCAGTGCAACGCACGACTGATCCTGGAAGCCAATGTACCTGCTCTGATGTCGTTAGCCGCAATGGAAGATGCGCACTTTCGGTAGTGCGGCCGATAGTAAAACTAATTCCACTAACAAGCGCCGTCGTGGACGCCGGCTTGATATACCCACCTTCATTCTTAGGCTGACCCAAGACTGGATCACTTCGAAGCGATGCCACCATCGTGATGCTGCTCTTTTGATCTAAATATCTACTTAACACGCTCTCCGAAAGCGCCCGCTGTCTTATTGCCATAAGCGCTCCACCTGCACAGAGAGCAGTGATTAATAGCAGTGCCACTGACTTATGCCAACCAATAAGCCATGCTCCGATCGGAATGATTACGACTAAGTATTGATGGCTCATCAAACCCACACCGGCCGCTCCTGCCCAGATGGCGCAGGCGATCAGGACTAGATGAAGATCTCTTCTCTCACCCACTCCGCTGACTGACGCTAAATGCGAACGAAGTTTTTAAGATTTGTGAATTTGCTCTTTCCCATTCCACTCACTTTGCTCAGATCGCTGACTGAAGCAAAGTTACCGTGTGCACTTCTGTAGGCCACGATCCTTGCAGCCATTACAGCACCAACTCCCGGGAGTTGTTCGCATTGAGCCACAGTCGCAGTATTGATATCGATCGTGCCCGAGGTGATCTTGCCGGTGCTGGCTTTACTGCTCTTCCCCTTGTTAGAACTTGTTACCACCACAGGGGCTCCGACAATGAGTTGCTGACCGTCAGTCAGGATTTCTGCGAGGTTGATATCAGTGAGTGCTACGCCTTTGAGCGCACCACCCGAAGCCTTGATTGCATCTGCCGCGCGAGAGCCTTGAGGCAACGTGTAAATCCCGGGGTGTAAAACTTTTCCGGCGACATCAACAACAATGGTGGTTGGAATGATCGGAGCCGCGATCAGTGTTGGGGTTGTGTTGAGCGGGAAGCTCCCTTTGCTAGTTGATGACACTGAATTTCCGGCGCTGCCAGAGCTTGCAGATGTTGATGCGGCATTGCCGCGTGAGAGCGAGAAGAAGAGCGCTCCAACGGCAATTGCCAGTGCTAGGGCGAAATAGATAACGCGCCGCTGAGATTGACTGAAGTGAGGTAATTCAAACATCTCCGCAATCTAAAGAGATTGCTTACTGTTTGAACTTAGCGTGCTGAGTACTTGTGGATTAAAGAACGATGTTCACAAGTTTTGGAGCACGAACGATGACTTTCTTCACTTTTCCCCCGGCGATTTCGGCCGTGATGAGATCGTTAGCAAGAGCCAGCTTCTCAAGTTCAGCATCGGTGATCTGAGGAGAGACTTCGATGCGATCTTTAATCTTGCCGTTGATCTGCAAGATTGCGGTCACTGAATCCTCTTCCAAGAGAGCTGGATCAATAGTTGGCCATCCTGCCAAAGCAATAGCAGGCTTATGGCCGAGCCGTGCCCACATATCTTCAGCTGTGTATGGAGCAATGAGCGAAAGCGAGATTGCAATCGCTTCAGCAGCCTCGCGCACTGCGGGGTCACTTCCCCCGCAGCCGCTATCGATAGCTTTACGAGTCACATTCACAAGTTCCATGACGCGTGCGACAGCGACGTTAAATCGGAAAGTCTCAACCGCGAAGGAAATGTCGTGCAGACTCTTAGCAGTTGCTTTACGTAGCGCTAGATCACCTTTAGTGAAATCTGCACCTGGTTGACTCGTAACATCGCCAGATAGGCGCCATGCGCGATTGAGGAATTTGAATGAGGCAGCAGGTGATACGTCTGCCCAATCGATGTCATCTTCTGGCGGCCCTGCAAAAACCATGGAGAGGCGAATTGCATCGACTCCATGTTCGGCGAGTTCATCCGAGAGCTTGACTAGATTGCCGCGAGATTTTGACATCGCAGATCCATCCATCTGGACCATGCCTTGATTGAGCAAGCGAGTGAATGGTTCGACGAAATCTACATATCCCAAATCATGCAAAACTTTTGTGAAGAAACGTGAATACAAAAGGTGCAAGATTGCGTGGGTGACTCCACCAACATATTGATCGACTGGCAACCATGTTTTGACTGCATCGACATCGAAGGCGCGATCATCGAATTGCACGCTGGTGTAGCGCAAGAAGTACCAGGATGAATCAAAGAATGTATCCATGGTGTCTGCGTCGCGCTTAGCTGCTCCACCACAGTTAGGACAGCTGACGTTCACCCAATCCTCGGCGGCGCCAAGCGGTGATGAGCCCTTTGGCTTGAGATCCAAACCAGAAGCATCTGGAAGCTCTACTGGAAG
>CAIWXY010000010.1 GCA_903916775.1 uncultured Actinomycetes bacterium | reverse complement strand
GGTCGCGAGAACAAGGGCATCTATCAAGCAATGGAATACCTGCCTTGGGGCAACAAGTTGGGTCTTGGCGAAGTAGAACAAGCTCCAATCGATGCAAAAGGTAAGCACGTTGTCATTCTAGGTGGTGGCGATACAGGCGCCGACTGTCTTGGTACTGCTATTCGTCAAGGCGCAGCGAGTGTTACGCAGCTAGAAATCATGCCTCGCCCTACGGACGAGCGTCCTGCCGGACAGCCATGGCCTACATACCCAATGATTTACCGTGTTAGCTCGGCTCATGAAGAGGCTGGAGAGCGTCTCTACTCTGTCTCTACCGAGGAGTTCCTTGGCGATGGCAACGGCAATCTTCGCGCACTCAAAATTGTCGAAACACAATTTGTTAATGGAAAGTTCGAGAAGGTTGAAGGTACCGAGAAAGAGATCCCAGCAGATCTCGTGTTTCTTGCTATGGGCTTCTTGGGACCAGAGAAGAACGCTTTGATTGAGCAACTAGAAGTTGATCTTGATGAACGAACAAACATCAAGCGCGATTCACAATTTGCAACAAGCGAAGAAGGTATCTTTGTTTGCGGCGATGCTGGTCGTGGACAATCACTTATCGTCTGGGCAATCGCAGAAGGACGAAGTGCAGCAAAAGCCGTAGATGAATATCTCATGGGAGAAACACAACTACCTGCGCCTATCGCTCCCACAACTCGCTCGCTGATGGTTTAGGCTGAGCACATGCGAAGAGCGAAAATTGTATGCACAATGGGCCCAGCAGTTGAGGCGCCCGAAAAAGTAGATGAATTAATTGCAGCGGGAATGAATATGGCTCGCCTTAATCTCTCACACGGGGGATACGAGGAGCACCAGAACCGCCTTGATCGCGTTCGCGCGGCAGCTGCTAAGGCTGGTCGTCCGGTTGCGATCTTGGTTGATCTCCAAGGGCCAAAAATTCGTCTGGCTCGATTCAAAGACGGTCCACATGAGCTTGCTCGTGGAGATATCTTCACCATCACAACAGATGAGGTTGAGGGAACGAAGGATATTTGTGGTACCACCTACAAAGGTCTAGCAGGGGATTGCAAGCCTGGCGATCGTATTTTGATCGATGATGGCAAGGTCACTCTCGAGGTTCTCGAAGTTAAGGGCAACGCTGTTGTCACCAAGTGTGTGCAACCTGGATTCGTGAGCAATAACAAGGGAATCAATCTTCCTGGTGTTGCAGTCTCAGTTCCTGCGCTCTCCGAGAAAGATAAAGAAGATCTTCGTTGGGGACTCCATGCTGGTGCAGATTTTATTGCGCTCTCTTTTGTTCGAAATGCAAAAGATATTGATGATGTTCATGCCATCATGGACGAAGAAGGAATTCGTCGTCCTGTCATTGCAAAAATTGAGAAGCCTCAGGCCGTTGATAATCTTGAAGAGATCGTCAACGCTTTCGATGGCATCATGGTTGCACGTGGTGACCTTGGTGTTGAAATGCCAATCGAAGAGGTTCCAATCGTTCAAAAGCGCTGCATTGCGCTGGCTCGTGCCGCCGCAAAGCCAGTCATCGTTGCGACTCAGATGCTTGATTCGATGATTTCAAATTCAACCCCAACCCGCGCTGAGGCCACTGACTGCGCCAACGCGGTGCTCGATGGCGCAGATGCGCTCATGCTTTCTGGTGAGACATCTGTCGGAGCTTTTGCTATCGAGGCAGTAGCGACAATGGGACGTATCATTGAACGTACTGAAGAAGCGATGCTCATGCAGATTGCACCGCTGACACATACTCCTCACACAAAGGGCGGAACCATCACTAAGGCAGCAGCCGAAGTGGGTGGCATCCTTGGCGCGAAGTACCTGGTGGCATTTACTCAGAGCGGAGACTCCGCACGTCGCATGTCTCGCCTGCGTTCACCAATTCCTATCTTGGCTCTCACTCCAGTCACCGAGGTTTATAACCAGCTTGCACTTTCATGGGGAGTGGAATCTTTGATCACTCCAACCGCCGGAGCGACCGATGAGATGGTCAAGCTTGTAGATTCAATCTTGATTGAGTCAAAGCGCGCAAGCAAGGGCGAGAGCGTCGTCATTGTTGCTGGCGCCCCTCCGGGAATCCCAGGCTCGACAAATGCACTTCGCGTTCATGTGGTGGGAGATGCAGTTGGTGGGGTTGCACCCGCTTATCGAGCATAAATACTCGTTTTATCAGATCTAGCCGGGAGTAGTTATACTTCCGGCTAACTCATTTGCGCGGGTAGGCATTTCTCCCGCCAACAGTGAGCGCGAATACAGTATGAAGAAAGTATGTAGAAAAGCCTCGGTACTCCAACGGTAGAGAGGGCGGACTCAAAATCCGCACAGTGTCGGTTCAAATCCGACTCGAGGCACATGACAAGCAATTCAGCAACGAGTACAGAAACTACGCCTGTGCGAATCCTAGTTGCTGAAGATGAAGCGATCATTCGTCTCGACCTCGTCGAAATGCTGACTGAAGCCGGATATCTCGTAGTCGCTCAAGCCACGAATGGGGTAGAGGCGATTGAGCTCGCGAAGCAGCACATTCCCGACATTGCCATCCTGGATGTAAAGATGCCGGAGATGGATGGAATTACAGCAGCCGAGCAGATCATCGAAATTGCACCTGTTCTTATGTTGACCGCATTTAGTCAACGTGAATTGGTTGAGCGAGCTCGCGACGCCGGAGCGATGGCATATGTGGTTAAGCCTTTTGGAATTTCTGATCTCGCGCCAGCCATTGAGATCGCGGTCAGCAGACATCGCCAACTCAAAGCGTTGCAATCTGAGGTTGCCGACCTTCAAGAGCGCCTAGATACTCGCAAGGTCATCGACCGTGCCAAGGGTATTTTGATGTCCACGCTTAAACTCAGCGAACCAGAGGCATTTAGCTGGATCCAGCGTACGGCCATGGATCGACGAATTTCCATGAAAGATGTGGCGCAGGCTGTCATCTCCCCGGATGCAGTGCCGTTTTTATAGCCTTTTAAAGTAACAGTTGTGTAAATCTTATTTCACATCGATTGTGACCCCATTTTGAGCGTAAATCTGCTCGTCCAGCACCACCCTTTTGAGGGCCACATGGGCTTCAAAGGGGTCAAAAATATTGAGTTAACCCGATGTTCACCTGTAGGGTTCCCCCAATCCCTCCCTCGGGATAGCTGCGCAATGACGCGTTTTGCGCAACGAAAAATCGAAAGGTAAACATGAACCTCACAACAAAGCGCACCCTCGGTGTTGCTGCGGCTGTGGCCCTAGCTTTTGGCTCAGTTGTTGCAACAACTGCACAGGCTGCTCCTAAGTCAGCAACAATCGCATTCTTGTCACCATTGACAGGCTCAGAAGCTGGTCTTGGTCAAGATGAACTTCTTGGTGCAAAGACAGCTCTTTACGAGTACAACCAGACCAACCCAGCAGTAAAGGTCTCATTGCTTACAGCAGATGACCAAGCTGATGCATCTGTATCACCAGGAGTTGCTCTTGGTCTTGCTCAGAACGCTTCTGTAATCGGCGTTGTTGGTTCTTGCTGTTCAGGTGCTACAAAGGCAGACTTCCCAGCATTCAAGGCTGGTCGTTTGACTGTTGTTTCTCCTTCAGCAACAAACGCAACTCTTACAGATCCAAAGTCATCAACAAACGGCTTCCCATTCTTCCACCGTGTCGCAGCAACAGATGCCTTCCAAGGCCCAGCTCTTGCTCGTTACGCAAACAAGGGTGTTACAGCTCCTAAGGATTACTTGATCGACGATGCATCTACTTACGGTGCAGGTCTCAAGGCTCTTACATCACCATCACTCAAGAGCGCAGGCGTCACAGTTGTCGGTTCAGACACTGTTATCGCTCCAGCATCTGATTACTCAGCAACAGCATCAAAGGTAGTTGCTTCAAAGGCGAACGTAGTTATCTACTTCGGTTACTACTCAGATGCAGGTAAGCTCAAGAAGGCTCTTGACCTTGCTGGTTACAAGGGTGCTTTCGCATCAGGCGATGGAACTGACGATGATGGTTACATCACCTCAGCTGGCGCTACAGATGCAGAAGGTACTTTGATCACATCTCAGAGCGTTCCTTTCGAGCTTGCTGCTCCTGCTGCAGTCCTTAAGGACTTCACAGCCGCAACAGGTCTTGCAAGCCCAGCTGGACATGCTTATGTCACACAGGCTTACAACGCTACAAATGTCTTCCTTTCATGCATCAAGTCTGGCGCTGTATCACGTGCAGCTATCCAGAACTGCGTTGCAACAGCATCATTTACAGATGTAACAGGTTCAAAGTTCAACTTCACTCGTTATGGCGATATCGCACAGGGCGCTCCAGTTGGTGCTTACCTTGTTAAGGGTGGAAAGATCATCCCTGTAGGCAACGCTTAAGTCGTTACTCAGGTTAGATCGAAGTAATACGTAGTAAGGCACGTTTGGGTGTGGCTCCTAGGAGCCACACCCAAACTCTGCTTAGACAAGTCTTTAACAATGTTTTTATGAGTTTTTATAAGACTCGCAATCAAGCGGTCGGCTCGTTTAGGGCGAGATCTGATTGCATCAATTTTCAAGTAAGGACGCCATGAATTTCTCGGTTGTTGGATCCCAGTTCTTTCCGTTGTTGATCAACGGTCTGGCTTTGGGCTTTATCTATGTTCTCGTTTCCGTCGGATACACGATGGTTTACGGAGTATTGCGCTTGATTAACTTCGCCAACTCCGAAATCTTTATGCTGGGCACATTTGCTACAGCGATCGTCTCCACCTCAGTTTTTAAATTTAATCAGAATTCGCAACCCAGCCATGGCATGAAGCTCTTCATTGTCTTGCTCTGCTGTCTCCTTGCCTCGATGGCAACCTCTGGCGTAGTGGCAGTGTTCGTTGAGTTAATTGCATACCGTCGTTTACGTACCAAGGGTGCGAACCGTCTGGGTTCTTTGATCTCTGCTATCGGAACCTCAATCACTCTTTCAGAAGGTGTCCGTATTCTGACCCACTCAATTCCCGTGGCTAGCCCGCGCGTATTGAGCAAGTTCTATGTCTTTAAAATTCACGGCGTAGGTCTGCGCATCGATCAGCTTCTCACGATCGCATCTGGACTACTTCTCTTCATCGCAGTTGACCGCTTCGTCACAAAAACCCGTATGGGTAAGGCGATTCGCGCCGTTTCGATGTCCGAAGAGAACTCAAAGTTGATGGGAATTAACCTCAACCGAGTCATCTCTCTAACATTCTTGATCGGCGGCCTTGTCACAGGAGCTGCTGCATTTATGTATATGACTGTGTACGAGCAGACAGTCTTTAACGTTGGTTTCAATATCGGTCTCGCAGCGTTCACTGCTGCAGTACTCGGAGGTATTGGTAATCTGCGTGGCGCATTTTATGGCGGCCTTGCACTTGGCCTCGCTGAGGAGTACTTCTCTGCGCTTCTGGGTTCGCAATGGAAGGAGATCACAGTTTTTGTGGTTCTCGTTCTTGTCCTTCTCGTTAAGCCAAATGGCCTGTTCGGCGAAGCCGTTCAGCAGACTCGGGTATAGGAGATAACCATGATAAATCTTCGCGATAAAGGTGCAGAACTTTGGGAAGGCGCTAATCGTGTGCAACGTACAGCGTTCGCACTCGTAGCCATTTTTGCGGCTCTCTGCTTGCCGTATGCCGGCAACTTCTCACTTACTAACTTCTTAAATACGCCAATTAGCTCGTATGAGGCCGTTCTTGTGTACCCAGTTGGCATGTATATCTTGATGGCACTTGGCCTCAATATTGTTGTTGGTAAGAGTGGTTTGCTCGACTTGGGATACGTTGCGTTCTTTGCGATTGGCGCATACACCGCAGCTATCTTGGGTACACACACCCACCTCAATACTTGGGAGATCCTCCCAATCGGAATGGGCTTTGCGATGCTCGCTGGCGTACTCCTTGGTCTTCCTACCTTGCGACTACGTGGTGACTACCTCGCGATTGTGACTCTGGGATTTGGTGAAATCGTTCGTATCCTTGCGATCAATACGCCATCAATCGGCGGACCTAACGGAATTGCTGGTGTCCCACAACCGCCTACGGTCTTAGGTCAAGCATTTGATATCACTCATCCAGATCACTTCTTCTGGCTTGTTGTCATCATGATTTTGGCTGTTATTTGGATGGTTCGACGCCTTTCAATTCGCCGCCCAGGCCGTGCATGGGAAGCGATTCGTCAAGATGAAGATGTTGCCCTGCTCATGGGTGTCCCTATTCTTCGCTACAAGATCTGGTCATTTAGCATCGGCGCAGCAGTTGGCGGCGCAGCTGGCGTGATCTTCGCATCGGAGCAGATGTTCGTTGCGCCGCAGAGCTTTAACTACAACGTTTCAGTTCTTATCCTCTCTTGCGTTGTGTTTGGTGGAATGGGAAACATCTGGGGCGTTGTTCTCGGAGCCTCAATCCTTTCCTATCTTCCAGAGCGCATCCGATTTATCTCCAATGCACGTGAGTTCGTCTTTGGACTTGCACTCGTTGTGATGATGAATATTCGTCCAGAAGGTTTGCTGCCTCGCAAGAAGCGAGAACATCTTTCCGATGAAGAGCGTGCGGCCCTTAAAACAACGCGTTCAGCACTTAACGCATCTAAAAAGGCATCTAAGAAAGCAGAGAAGGAGGCGAGTAAGTGAGTACCGAACGTATTCTCGATCTCCAAGATGTCACCATGCGATTTGGTGGCGTTAGCGCACTCAACAAGGTGAACTTCCACGTTAACCGTGGCGAGATTGCTGCACTCATTGGCCCGAACGGCGCTGGAAAGACAACAGTCTTTAACGTTGTCACTGGTGTTTATCGCGTCACCGAGGGTGACATCAAATTTAAAGGTGAGAGCATTGTTGGAAAAAAGCGTAACAAGATCACCGCTGGCGGTATCGCGCGTACTTTCCAGAATGTTCGACTTTTTGGCGATATGACTGCTCTTGAAAATGTCATGACAGCATCTGATGTGCACAAGAAGTCTGGCTTGATCTCAGCGCTCTTTGGCTTGCCTAAGTCTCGCCATGAAGAGAAGGCGGACCGTGCTCGCGCGATGGAGCTCCTTGAGTTCATCGGCATCGCACACCATGCTGACCGCTTAGCTAGAAATCTTCCTTATGGTGATCAGCGCCGCCTTGAGATTGCCCGTGCGTTGGGCACCTCACCAGAGTTGCTCCTTCTT
>CAIWXY010000009.1 GCA_903916775.1 uncultured Actinomycetes bacterium | reverse complement strand
TCGGGAGTTCCGAAGAAGACACCGATCTTTTCACGCAGCTGGTTGATAAAGATTGCGGTTGTATTTGACTGGTGAAGTGCGCCAGTCATTTTGCGGAGCGCTTGAGACATTAAACGAGCCTGAAGACCCATATGAGAATCGCCCATCTCGCCTTCAATTTCGGCACGAGGAACGAGGGCAGCAACTGAGTCAACGACGATGATGTCGAGTGCGCCAGAGCGAACCAACATGTCCATGATCTCAAGAGCTTGCTCGCCTGTATCTGGTTGAGAAACAAGGAGTGCATCAATATCTACGCCAAGCTTCTTCGCATACTCTGGATCGAGTGCATGCTCGGCATCAATGAAGGCTGCAATGCCGCCAGCGCGTTGTGCGTTAGCAATCGCATGTAGTGCAACTGTGGTCTTACCTGAAGATTCAGGTCCATAAATTTCTACGATACGACCTCGTGGCAATCCGCCGATTCCGAGTGCGATATCCAATGCGATCGAACCAGTAGGGATAACTTCCTGAACTACTGCCCCGCGATCGCTCATCTTCATGACTGAGCCCTTACCGAACTGACGCTCAATCTGGGCTAATGCGGTATCAAGGGCTTTGGAACGGTCAAGCGACTGCTTCTCAGCAGCTTTATCTGTTGCCATTTTTATTACCTTTCTTTCTTTAACTCAGATGAGTTCATCTGTACGGTCCAGAAGGTACGGAAGACCACTGACGGCGACAGGCTTGCTATCGCGGAAATGTGGAACCGCTCTGGTTGGGTATAAGTAGTTTACCGAACATCTGTTCGAATAGCGATTGTAGTTAGAGCAACACGCCGAGGAGTTCGCGGTACCGGGCGCTGATAGCCTCGATCTAGGCGGGTCACCAGCTGCTCCGCCGACCTTATTACGAGAAGCGCCAGGTCTCACCCGAATTTCCAGAAGGAGCGAGCTACTCATGAGCGAAACTTTTAACGGTACCTAGCTGGCATTTCGGGGTTGTGAGCAACGATCGCTTTCCAAATATCGCCAATCTCCATATCGCTGGCGAGCGCCTCATTGACCGTGCGTCCGCCAAGTTCGGCATGGACAATATCGCGTGAATAGGTATCTGGGTCGCTAAAATAATCATTGATGCGCGAGCGCAATTCTGTGATTCGCATAGTGGTTGCACTTTAACCTACGCCGGACTCAACGGGAGATTGTTATGTTTGAACGGATCGGTCACTTTATATTTCGCAATCGCAAGCGGGTCTTAGCGCTCTCAATTCTCACCGTAATTCTCGCGGGCGGCGTTGGCTCCCTCGTCTTCCCAAAACTGAGCAGTGGTGGCTACTCCAATCCCAAGAGTGACTCTGCGCGAGCTGATTCTTTCGTCACAAATACTTTCCACATTAAAGATCCAGCCCTCTCCCTCGTGGTCGACACACACGGTCGTCCGCTGAACGATCCCACAGTCATCGGCGATGAAACATCTCTTGAAAAGAGCATCGCTGGCATGGCCACGGTGACCAAAACTGTTTCGTACTGGAGCGCCGACGATGCACCATCTCTGGCAAGTCGTGATGGCCATGCTGGCTATCTCTTGGTCTACACCTTGGCCGCAGACCCAACGACATCTACTGATTTAGCCTCAAGCATCCAGAAGCAATACGACGGAACCTATAAATCACTTCGCGTGTATGTCGGTGGAAGTTCCACTATTTACAACGCAATCAGCACGAAAATCAAAAGAGATCTAGGAGTGGCTGAAGCGATCTCTATCCCTCTTACATTCCTATTTCTGCTCTTTATCTTCGGTGGATTGATCTCATCGGCCATGCCACTTGTCGTAGGTGTGAGCGCGATCTTGGGCACCTTCTTTATTCTTTACCTGATCAGCCTCTTTACTGGCGTCAGCATTTTTGCTCTCAATCTCACAACAGGCATGGGTCTGGGGCTTGGTATCGATTATTCGCTTCTCATTGTCAATAGATTTCGTGAGGAGCTACATGCGGGAAATTCGGTGGAAGAGTCGATCGTGCGCACGGTTGCGACAGCCGGTCGCACTGTCTTCTTCTCTGGCATCACAGTATTTGTCACTCTGGCATCCATGCTTTTCTTCCCACTGATGTTCCTACGATCCTTTGGGTATGCAGGTGTGGCAGTTGTAGCAATGGCGGTACTGGGAGCGCTTATTCCATTGCCAGCAGTGCTTGCGATATTGGGAACTCGAATTGATTCGATGGTTGTTCGCAAAAGCGCAATCACGCCGAAGTCAGATGGTCGATGGGCAGCAACCGCTCGCTTTGTAATGAAGCGTCCAGTTGCAATAGTTCTTGGCTGCTTAATAATTCTCGGGGTCTTTGCGGCGCCACTTAAAGATATCGCCTTCTCGCAAGTTGATAGTCGAGCACTTCCCGCAAGCAATATCGCTGCGATTGCAGATGCCCAAAGCCTCACTCGTTTTTCGAGTCAGGAATCGACTCCTATCCATCTCATCATTCCGCACGCATCATCCAACGCATCATCTCTCCCTGAATATCTGGCAGCAGTGGCGAAAGTTCCAAACGTTGTTGGTGTCGGACAACAGAGTGTCAGCAATGGATACGTCAGTGTTGATGTCTATGACAAAGTTGGTGCCCGCACCAATGCAGCCCAGACAATGATCACGGCGATACGTTCGCTGCGCGCTCCAGCCGGAACCCTTGTAGGTGGCGCTGCTGCCGATTACACAGATACTCAAGCTGGGATCGCCAAGACGCTACCGCTTGCATTTGGTTGGATTGCGCTGAGTGTTGTGATTCTGCTCTTCCTCTTTACCGGCTCGATTATCTTGCCTATCAAGGCAGTGCTTCTCAATATTGTTTCACTCTCTGCCAGCTTGGGACTTGTTACATGGATCTTTATCGATGGTCATATGACATGGCTCGTAGGTACGTTCACTAATGTCGGCTCACTCGATACCGGAATGGTGATCTTGACTGCGGTAGTCACCTTTGCGCTCTCTATGGACTACGAAGTCTTTCTGCTTTCGCGCATTAAAGAAGAGCACGAAGCTGGTCACAGCAATATCGAGTCTGTTGCTACCGGACTCCAGCGATCTGCACGCATTATTACGGCGGCCGCGCTCTTACTTGCAGTGGTATTTGCAGTCTTTATCACTAGCGGCGTCACCAATATCAAGATTCTTGGTTTGGGTGTTGCGTTCGCGGTGCTAGTCGATGCAACGGTCGTGAGAGCACTTTTGGTACCAGCGCTCATGCGGCTTTTTGGAGATCTGAATTGGTGGGCACCCAAAGCACTGAAGCGGTTCTCGGTCAAACATTAATCGCTTTTAGGTAATTAAAGAGCGAATACCAATTGGTGGGCTTGGGCCTTGCTCTCGTCATCTGTGAGCGGTGAAGCAATCTGTCCAAGTAGCCAATGCAGAATGACGTCCCAGTTAGTGCCAAATATACCTTGCAAGGATTGCTTAGTTAAAGTCCAGAGCGCATGGTCATTCATGCTGATAAGTTTCACAATATCTGCCGGATCGCTCACGCTCATCTGGCGAAGTGCCTTATCAGTAGAGATGGCTCGTGAGAGTAGATAGAGCGCATCGGCTGGAGTCGGTGCGCTTTGCGCTAGCTCAGCAAGTCGATGTATTTCAACTTCGATGAGCTCTTGGAACATCTCGGCTTTGTCACTGAAATGGTTGTAAACGGTAGCGCGAGAGACTTCAGAGCGCGCAGCAATATCGATCATATTTGCCTGATAGCTGCCAACTTCTGCAATGACCACTTTTGCGCCAGCAAGAATTGCTGCGCGTGATTTATGGTTTGTTGCCATGAATGGTGATGCGCGAATTAAGCGGCGTCTTCAACCACCGTGAGGTGTGGAGTTTCAAGCGCAGCTACCTGCGAAGCAACTTCTGCAAGGACATGACCAAGTGAAATTTCTAGCGCCAGACAGATTGCATTGAGCAACTCTGAGGAGGCTTCTTTCTGTCCACGTTCTACTTCTGATAGGTAGCCCAATGAGACGCGAGCGCTCTTGGCGACATCACGAAGTGTGCGCCCCTGTGCGACGCGAGTTGCGCGCAAGGAGTGCCCGATATGGGTACGAAGCAAAATCACACGCTAAGGATACGCTCAAAACTGGCGATTGCGCTCTCAATAGTTGCGTGGCGAATTTCGCTGCGCGTGCCTTTCAATTCCAGCGCAATTGCGATCGTCTCTCGCCTAGAAGCAATGGCAATCCAGACGGTTCCGGCCTTTTGACCATAGGCCTTGCCCGGTCCAGCTACGCCAGTTGTCGAGATTGCAAAATCTGAGCCGAAATTCACTCGTGCCGCTTCCGCCATCTGGCGTGCCACAACCTCTGAGACCGCGCTCTGCTTGGTGAGGGTGCGTTTAGGAATGGCCAAGAATTTCGTCTTACTGGCATCGCTGTAAGTAATGATTCCACCGAGAAATGCTGCTGATGCTCCCGGAACGTCGGTAATCACTTGCGCCAATCCCCGCCCGTGATGGATTCTGCTACGCAGAGAGTCAAACCCTTGCGCTTAAGTTTGCGTACAAC
>CAIWXY010000008.1 GCA_903916775.1 uncultured Actinomycetes bacterium | reverse complement strand
TACATTCCATGGCTTGATGACCGTAAGTGGGCTTATGTTCGCCTCGAAGGTCGCGCATTTGGAGATGTCCCACTCAACCTCGAGTACAAGCTAGAAGTATGGGATTCACCAAACTCAGCTGGTGTCATCATTGATGCGCTTCGTTGCGCAAAGATTGCTCTTGATCGCAAGATCGGTGGACCACTTCTTTCACCATCAAGCTATTTCATGAAGTCTCCACCAGTGCAGTACTCCGACGAGCTAGCTCATCTTCGTACTGAGGAATATATCGCTGGAAAAATCGAGCGTTAATTCTTTTCAATAAAAAAGCCCCCAATTACTTGGGGGCTTTTTTATTACTTTTTTATTTCCGTTTTTAGCGAAGCAAAAAGGGACGCTGATCCTTGTCGTTGAAATAACTCCAATTGATATCAAGAACTTCCAGTGGATGCTCTATGTCATTTTCGGGGCTTCGCCACGAGATCAAGGATTCTCCCGCAGGCATGTTTGGTGGCACTTGTTGGTTTTGACGATATCTCCGAAGCTGATCTGCTGACTCCTGCAATAACGCTGGTAACACAGGATGTGGCAACAATGGGGGAGAGCGCTGCGGAGCTACTCTTTAAGCGTCTGAATGGTTATGAGGGGGAGTTTGAGAAAAAAGTGATCCCCACAGTTCTAACACCGCGGGGATCTGGAGAAATTGCTCCGACGCAACCACTTAGGTAGCGCCACTTAGATATTTGACTGAGAGAGGACGACGAAATTAGTCGATCACAAAACCATCAGAGATTGGGCCAGGCGCTATTCCGGCACTCGCATCATCTTGTTGCTCTCCGCGGGCCTGTTGCGCCTTGTGGGCTTGTTCGTGCCAGCGATTTTCGATTTTTCCAAAGCGCCATACGAGAAGTGCTACAGCCCATACGGCTACGAACATCATGACGATAATGAATCCGGCCTTGTTGATATCGAAGGCATTGGCGTAATCCCAGAATCCACCTGTGAGATTGAGTTGTCCAGCAAAGACCTGGGCAACTTCAAGACCGCCAATGAAGATCGCGACAACAACAGATAGTCCTGTGATAACAATGTTGTAGTAAACCTTGCGGACTGGCTTTGAGAAGGCCCAGCCGTAGGCGAAATTCATAAACGAACCATCAATAGTGTCGAGCAAGCTCATTCCACCAGCAAAGAGCATTGGAAGCGAAAGAATTGCCCACCATGGCAGACCAGCGATGACAGATGAGCCCGCGAGGACGAGAAGAGCAACTTCAGTTGCAGTATCAAAGCCCAGTCCGAAGAGAACTCCAATCGGATACATCTTCCAGCTCTTATCAACGCGACGTGCAATTGGCCCAAAAAAGCGCATCATAAATCCACGAGAGTTAAGGTGCTTTTCTAGTTCGGCTTCGTTGTAGAGACCCTTGCGCATCTCGATAAATACCTTAACAACTCCCCAGAGGACAACAAGATTGAGGATCGCAATCAGCATCAAAAAGCCACCACTGACCGATGTGCCAATGAGGCCTGTGTAATGATGGAGAGATGAATTGTCGTTTTTCACCTGGTTGCCAAGTGATTTAATTCCAAAGTTGAGGGCAATAGCGAGTGCTGTAACAACTGATGAGTGTCCCAGCGAGAAGAAGAAGCCAACACCCATAGGC
>CAIWXY010000007.1 GCA_903916775.1 uncultured Actinomycetes bacterium | reverse complement strand
TTCTGACTCGTTTGAACTGAGATCACCAATTGTAATTTCCTCGTTCACAGCTACCTCATCAACGCTTTCTGGCGCTGAATCTGTAGCGTGGTCGGCGTTCTCTGCGTTCGCAGTGTTCTCAGTTGAAGACTCGTTCGAATCCATGTGCTCTACTCCTAGAGGTTGTGAAGGACTGCATCAGCCCATTTAAGCGATGCCAGAGGTGAAGTATCACCTACGGGAGCGCTGCCAAGCCAATTTGGGGTCGCTTTTTGGGCAACCAGGAGGCTTTTTGTGGCAGTTTTAATCTGAGTGCCTGGATAGAGGCGGCTTAGGCGCAGTTGAGCAGACTCTGGCAGCACGATTGGTGAAATCTTGAGGAATTTGCCTTGTAGGACGACCTCGGTAAGCCCCTTGGATTTGGCATAGATACGCAGCTTTGCCACTGCAATCAGATTTTCAGCCTCTTCAGGCAAGGCGCCGAAGCGATCCACCAATTCTTCGACGATGGCATCAAGGGATGGCTCATCATTGCAATCAGCCATGCGTCGATAGAGATCAAGGCGCAAGCGCTCGGAGGGGACATATTCGATAGGTAGGTGAGCCGTAATTGGCAGCTCAACTTTGCACTCTTTTACGCGAGGCTCGGTGTCGATGTACCCCTTCTTGTAATCCTCGACCGCTTCTCCAACCATGCGCATGTAGAGATCGAACCCAACTTCGGCAATATGCCCAGACTGCTCGCCGCCAAGAAGATTTCCTGCTCCGCGGATTTCAAGATCCTTGAGTGCAACTTGCATGCCTGAACCGAGATCGGTGTTTGTTGCGATCGTCGTGAGGCGATCATGAGCAACTTCGGTGAGTGGCTTATCAGGTGAGTAGAGGAAATATGCGTAAGCGCGTTCGCGTGCACGTCCAACTCGACCGCGCAGCTGATGCAACTGTGAGAGACCAAAATTCTCAGAGCGATCAACGATCAACGTATTGGCATTTGGAATATCAATTCCTGATTCAATAATTGTCGTACAGACCAAGATATCGAAATCTCTCTCCCAGAAACCTAAGATGACATCTTCAAGTTCACGCTCACCCATTTGGCCGTGAGCAACTCGAATGCGTGCTTCTGGGACAAGTTCTTTAAGTCTAATGACGACTTTGTCGATGCTCTCGACTCTGTTGTGAATAAAAAATATCTGTCCATCACGGAGCAATTCTCTGTGAATCGCAGCTGTGACTTGCTTCTCGTCATATGGACCAACGTAGGTAAGGACTGGGTGGCGTTCTTCCGGCGGAGTTGTGATGTTAGACATTTCGCGAATACCGGTAATAGCCATCTCTAACGTGCGTGGAATCGGCGTCGCCGACATTGAGAGTACATCGACATTTGTGCGAGTCTTTTTCAGCTCTTCTTTATGCTCGACACCAAAGCGCTGCTCTTCGTCCACAATTACGAGGCCCAAGTCCTTGAAATTCACATCTTTGGAGAGCAATCTGTGGGTACCGATTACTACGTCGATCGAACCATTAGCTAAACCTTCGAGGATCTCTTTCGACTCTTTAGCTGTACTAAATCGTGAAAGCCCTGCTAAACGAACCGGAAATCCGGCATAACGTTCTTCGAAAGTCTTAAAGTGTTGCTGGACCAGAAGCGTGGTTGGAACAAGCACAGCCACCTGTTTTGCATCTTGAACTGCTTTAAAGGCCGCGCGAATCGCAATCTCTGTCTTGCCATATCCAACATCGCCACAGATCACGCGATCCATTGGATACGAGCGCTCCATATCGCGCTTGACCTCATCGATCGTAGATTGCTGATCGATAGTCTCGACATATCTAAATGCTGCTTCTAACTCCCGCTGCCATGGAGTGTCTTGCGAGAAGGCAAATCCGGGTGCGCTCATTCTCGCTGCATACAGTTGGATTAGTTCCCCTGCAATTTGTTTGACTGCCTTGCGTGCGCGCTTCTTGGCATTTTGCCAATCCGCTCCACCAATGCGGTGAACTGCTGGTGCTTCACCGCCAACATAACGAGTGACTTGTTCAAGGGTGTCAGTCGGAACAAAGAGTCGATCACCAGGTTGGCCACGCTTTGACGCCGCGTATTCGATAACAAGATATTCGCGTGCGACACCAGCAACAGTTCGCTGTACTAACTCCACATATTTGCCGACACCATGCTGCTCATGCACAACATAATCGCCAGGCTTTAGTTCGAGAGGATCAATGGCCTTCTTGCGGCGCGAGGGCATTCGCACCTGATCTTTATTGGATGATCGAACACCAGAGACATCCTTCTCTGTAATAAGAATTGTCTTAAATTCATCACAAACAAAGCCGTGCTCTATAGGGGTGGCCAATACATACACTGCATCTCTGGTTAGGTTTGATGAGACGTTCTTAAGTAGTCGTACTGGCAGATCAGCGGCTTGAAAGAGCTTTGCGAATCGCTCGACAATGCCCTTGCCGGCGGCCGTGAAAATTACGAGATACCCCTCGTTTATCCATTGGCCAATATCTGAGGACAGGAGATCGAGTTTGCCTCGATATTCTGGTACCGCGCTAAAGAGTTCTGTGCTCTGATGTGAATCAACTCCGCTGGCATACGGATCGATCGAACTCCACGTGAGCGCCTTATCTCGCAAGGCTGGCAAGCTGTAATAGCCTCCGGCCTCAAGGGCCATCGAGAGATCGATCGGTGCTTCCCCGCCCATCGCGGCACTTGACCATGATGCCGTGAGAAATTCTTTATTCGTGTTTATAAGGTCCAAGCCACGTGAAGCA
>CAIWXY010000006.1 GCA_903916775.1 uncultured Actinomycetes bacterium | reverse complement strand
GGTATGTGCTTCAACTCCTGGAGTAACCCGGATATAAACCCGTTGAACAACTCCTAACTCACTTGCGATTCGAGCAACTCGCTCAATTTCAAAGAAGGAATCAATAACTATCGTGTGGACTCCATAGGAGATTGCTATTCGAATTTCATCTTCCGATTTATTATTGCCATGGAGTTCAACTCGGCCAGCGGGAAAACCAATTGCTTCTGCCACCGCGAGTTCGCCACCTGTGCAGACATCAAGACCAATCCCAACCTGGTCAACCCACCTCGCCACCTCTTTGGAGATAAATGATTTGGCGGCGTAATAGACCGTCCCTGCACTCTCTCCGAATGCCTCCTCCAGCGCACTCTTCCAATGTGAAGCGCGGGATCGAAAATCTTCTTCATCTACGACAAAGAGTGGACTACCGAAATCAGCCACCAATGCGCTGGCCGAGACCGATGCAATCTTGAGGTGATCAACTTCAAAGCGCGAGTTGCGCGAGAAAACGGCAGGGTCAAATGCGCTCACGGCTACATCTTTTCTGGCGCAGTAACACCCAGCAAGGCTAACGAATTGGCGATAACTCTCGCAGTGGCGCTACACAGTGTCGCACGAGCGCTATGCAACTCTGTTGCGGGTTCATCTCCCATTGGCAATACCCGGCAATCTGCGTAGAAGCGATGGTAGATACCAGCCAACTCCTCGGCATATCTGGCGATGCGGTGCGGTTCGCGCAACTCGGCAGCGCCTGCGACGACGCGAGGGAATTCGGCAAGCGCTCCAATAAGCTCACGTTCGCGCTCATTTTCTAGTAATTCTGGATGGATCTGATCGGCTCCATATGTAATGCCAAGATCGGATGCGTTGCGCAGGACCGCGCAAATTCGAGCATGGGCATACTGCACGTAATAGACCGGATTCTCATTGGTGCGGCTTCGCAGAACATCGACATCCATCACCATCGGTGTATCAACTGGATAGCGAATCAAGGTGTAGCGCGCGGCATCCACGCCGACCTTCTCCACCAACTCCTCTAAGGTGATGATGGTTCCGGCGCGCTTGCTCAATTTGAGCTCCTCGCCATTTTCCATGATCTTCACTAACTGGCCGATGAGGACATCTATGTTGTAATTAGGGTCATCGCCAGCACAAGCAGCGATGGCTTTAAGTCGATTGACGTAACCATGGTGATCAGCACCGAGCATGTAAATACATATTTCAAAACCACGCTCGCGCTTGCTTATGTAATACGCCGAATCGGAGGCGAAGTATGCGAAGGCGCCGTCAGATTTGATCATCACGCGATCTTTATCATCTCCGAAGTCAGTTGTCCGCAACCAGGTAGCGCCACCATCCTCAAAGACATGCCCCTGCTCTCTCAACCGCTCGAGGCAGTGCTTGAAGAAATCATTTTCATACAGCGATTTCTCCGAGAACCAGATATCAAAATGAGTTCTAAAATTTTCGAGTACGCGCTGTTGATCCAGTAGTTGAAGTGCATATCCAGCATCTCGGAATGCATCTAAGCTGTCGGCTTCGGGGAGCGATAAATATTCTGGAGAGCGATCTTTAATGGCATTGGCGAGATCAGTGATGTAGCCGCCGTGATAACCCTCCTCGGGAACTGGTAGCCCTAGTGCAGCAGCTCGAAGAGAGGCGCCAAACAACTCCATCTGATTGCCACGGTCATTAATGTAAAACTCGCGGGTTACCTCAGCGCCGGCAGCGCTCAAGACGCGACCCAGGGCATCTCCGACAGCGGCCCAACGTGTATGACCTAGATGCAATGGACCAGTCGGGTTAGCGCTAATAAACTCTAAATTGATCTTCTTTCCGGCCAAGGCAGAGCCATGTCCATATTTATCCCCCTCGCTCAAGATCGAAGCAACAATGGAACCCTGACTCGAGTTTGCCAGGGTGATGTTGAGAAATCCTGGGCCTGCAATATCGATGGCAGAGATTGAATCCTTAATAATTATGTCTGCCAATAAATATGTGCGCAGCAATTCTGCAATTTTCCGCGGATTGAATCCGGATGGTTTCGCTAGGGCGAGGGCAATAGAGGTCGCATAGTCGCCGTGGTCGCGATTCTTCGGCCGCTCGAGAGTCACCTCGCTGGGTAACGCGAGTCCACTCGGCAGCTCCTCCGCGGCGAGCGCAAGTTCCAAGGCGCGCACAATTGCCGCCTCGAGTTGATCGCTCACTGGGCTCGAAGAACTTACTCCGTTGCTATTCATTGCTTCCTTCTCTAGATCTCACAAGCAGTAGATTGCACAAGCGGTACGTGGCGCAAGGGTATCGGTCGGACTGAATGAGGATTAAATTGCGGATGTTTTATATATAAAAGTAAGAGAAAATAGGATTTTTGCGTTATCAAACTGTTATGACAAATGTCCGAAATGTCCCTTCTTTGCTATCGGAAATTTCATCTTTTACGACTACTTTCCTACTACCGAGTACTACCCATGGCCAAAGCAGGTTTGGCCACGTACTCAAAACCTCTGAAAGGTATACCAACAGATGACAAATCGTCGTTTCGCGGCAGCAGTTGCAGCAGCATCACTAGTTCTTACTGGTTTTGTTGCAACAACAACTGTTCACGCAGCAGGTCCACAGGTTGGAGTCATCCTTCCTGACTCTGCATCATCTCCTCGTTGGGAGACAGATGACCGTCCACTACTCGCAGCTGCATTCAAGGCTGCTGGTGTTACTTATGACATTCAGAACGCTCTTGGCGACAAGACAAAGTTCGCAACAATTGCTCAAGCAATGCTCACAGAGGGTGTCAAGGTTCTCGTCCTCGTTAACCTCGATTCCCCATCAGCAGCTGCTGTAGAAGCAACTGCTAAGAAGCAGGGCGTTGCAACAATCGATTACGATCGTCTAACCCTCGGTGGTTCAGCTAACTACTACGTTTCATTCGATAACGTAAAGGTCGGCGTACTACAAGGACAAGGAATCGTTGCTTGCCTCAAGGCACACAAGGTTGCACACCCACGCGTTGTTTACTTGAACGGTGCTCCAACAGATAACAATGCAACACTCTTCAAGCAAGGTTATGCATCTGTTGTTGGTCCATACCTCAAGGCCACCGGTGGAACCCTTGTTGATGACAAGTCTGTTGCTAACTGGGATAACACCCTTGCTGGAACAGTCTTCGAACAACAACTCACAAAGGCAGGCGGAAAGCTTGACGCTGTAGTTTCAGCTAACGAAGGTCTTGGCCTCGCAGCTGTTGCAGTTCTCAAGAAGAACCACCTCAATGGAAAGACTTGCGTATCAGGACAAGATGCTTCAGCAGCTGGTCTTGCAGCAATCTTGACTGGTGATCTTTCAAACACCGTTTACAAGCCAATCTCACAAGAGGCTAATGCAGCTGCAGCACTTGCAATTTCATTGGTTAAGGGAACAAAGGCTGCTACAAACGGTATGGTCATGGATGGAACACGTCACGTTGCTTCCGTTCTATTGACACCTACCACCATCACAAAGGCAAATGTCGAAGTAACTGTTAAGGATCATTTCCGAACAGCTGCTGAGATTTGCGCCATTGCTGGTGCAGCCGCTTGCGCAGCTAACGGCGTTAAGTAAGGGTCACCCCGCTTAGCAGTTAGTTTCAAGTAGCAAATAGTGTGAAACTGGGCCGGAGATTTTCTCTCCGGCCCAGTTTTCTTAGTTATAGTGGC
>CAIWXY010000005.1 GCA_903916775.1 uncultured Actinomycetes bacterium | reverse complement strand
TAACTATTATTACGAAATTCAAGTGACGGTAAGTTCGCCAAGCAACAATGGTTCGAGTGGAGGTTCCGGATCTGGAGGCGGCGCGCAAACGTACACTTACACAGATTCAAATCTAACTTCTACTAGTGTCACTTTTGATTTCATCCAGCTAGTTCAGGCGGTCCCTAGCGTTTCGACTTTTGATGTTGTGGTTAAGCAGATCATTAATAATACGCCGGTTCTACTTCATATTTATCAGGGAATTGCGTCTGCAACGCATAGTGTGAATATCGTCGGTTTAACCCCATCGTCGCCGTACACCATTTATCCGGCGAATTTGTCAGGGAGCACTGAAATACCTTATTCAGCTCCAGCTTTAACAGTAACCACGCTTGCAGATTCATCTAGCTCAAGTAGCTCGTCTTCTTCAACCCCATCAGCAGCAGATCTAGCTGCAGCAGCTGCCCATGCGGCAGAAGTAGCTGAACAGAAGCATGAAGCTGCAGTTGCAACAGCTCGTACATCTCTCACACAGTTGTTCGCAGCTCTACCAGTGGTAACAACTCCCGTCACTACTTCGGGTACATCAACTGCTGCTCCATCAACTGGTTCGATCCCAGCATCAACCGCTGGATCAACACCAGTAACCGCTCCAACTCTGGATCAATATGCTGCTGCTGATATTCACATTTCTTCGCCAGCTGCGCTAGCTCGCGTCAATAACGACGTTGCTGCTCTTCCTGTTGCAAAGCGTGCTGATATCACAGCGATTCAATCGATCGTCAAGACCGAGAACTTCGTCGATGTTATCTCAAACGCAACAACACAGAAGACAGTGACCACTGTTGATCTGGTTAACCAGGGCCTCATCGATCCAACCAACCCAAACAAGGCGTCGGTTGTCATCGGTCTAACTCACCTCGATCCAAAGACACTCAACAGTGTCGCAAACATCAAGGCTGCGATTGCTGCTCAGCTTGCAATTGTTCAGGCTCGTAAGGATCGCACCGCTGCAATCCTTGCTAAGACTCAAGCGCTTATCGCAAAGAGCCCAGCAAGCAAGTAGTACCTAACCACCCGTAGAAATACCTCAAGGGGAGAGTCCGCGAAATCGGCTTCTCCCCTTTTTGGGTTATTGACGCACATTAATAATAAGTAGTGCAACGTTAAGCACTTGAAAGTTTTTAACGCGGCGAAAGCACCTTGAGTCCCATGCGGGTTGCGGCATCAGCCATAGCTTTATCATAGGTAATCACAGCAGTGATGTGATCTTGCAGGAAGAGGGCGGTTGCAAGATGGATTGCATCGAGTGAGCGCAATTGCGGAAACCCAGAGAAATTTTCGGCAAGCATCAATATTGGGTGCTCTAGGTCAACGACACTGATGCAGTTCAAAACTTGCCTTGCTAAATCTAGATGGGTGCCACCTCCACGATCTACTACGCGCAGAATTTCTAGTCTTCCGATCGAAGAAGTGAGGTCTTTGCTTGTCACAACAGCCTTAAGGGCAGGCGATTCTTTTTCCCACGTAATGAGTTTTACGATTGCCGAGCTATCAAGGTAATAACTCATCGCTGATCTTCATCTCGCATCTCTTGCAGCAGTACCGACAGCGATTTTCTTCCCTTAGGTAGTTTTACCGGCTCGCAATCTTTTAGACCACCAGGATTTGCAGCTGGCCTGATAAGTCCTCGTGCAATCCATTGCTCATATTTTGATGCGCCAGCGGGAATTATTTGGGCAACAGGTTTTCCATGCTCGGTGACCACTACCGATTCGCCAGCTTTTACACGGCGCAGAATTGCACTGGCTTCCTGACGTAACTCTCGTACGCCAACACTTGAAAGCGCTGGAACTTCAGTTTGAATGCTCATGTCTGAAAGTAGCACAATAATTGATTTGTGTGCACATAATTAATGAGCGCCACTGCTCGAGGTGACGATTGAGGAAATTACTGGTGGAACCACTGGTGCTTCTAAGCCAGTAGCTGCAAAGTTAAGAAAATCTGTAGCGCTACCAGCGAAAATATCTTGATCAACGTTGCCTGCAGGAATTCCAAAGGTGCGACCATTTCCGCCGGATGAATATTGCCAGAGCGTCCACTGCATCGTGCAGCTCTGCGAAGTCCACACATTCGTACTACATTCACCTTTGAGTTGTGCTGGTTGGCTGCCTGGAGCGTTGGCGCTTATACCCGCGGTTGAGACCCAGAGAGGATTGATCACAAGAGAGTTCGCCCCACCGAGAGATCCATGAAGCAGTGAAAGAAATGAATAGATCACAGGGTTGCGACCCGTGGCTGCGTGCAAGTCATTAACCCACTTCCTCACCCACGCAACGGTATTTGCTGTGCTCATATGTTTGGTACAAATTCCAAAAACAATTGTCTTGGTGCAGGTCGATTCAATATCGAGTGCTACCGGCATATCGAGGTTGGTGAGACCGCCATCTGCGTTAATTCGATTGATCACCTTGTTGGCTTGATTGTCAGCATTCGCAATGATCACTGATCGCTTGGTGCTATTAGGTAAGTGAACGTAGTAATAAAAGCCGGTATAGATACCTTGAGCTTGTGCAGCTGGGCGATCGGCTTCGTAATAACTTGCTGCGAGCGAATCAGCATCGCTCAACGTGTTGCCACCGTTGATCCAAAGAAAACTCACTCCAGCGCTTGCCATTTTCGCAAAATTAATTGGGGTCGTGG
>CAIWXY010000004.1 GCA_903916775.1 uncultured Actinomycetes bacterium | reverse complement strand
TGTTCGAGCCAGAGAACTGACTCTGCATCCAAGTGGTTGGTCGGCTCATCGAGAAGGAGTAGATCAGGTGCCTGCAACAAAAGTTTGCAGAGCGCTACGCGGCGACGCTCTCCACCGGAGAGAACGCTGACATCTGCATCGGGAGCTGGGCAACGAAGAGCTTCCATCGCCTGCTCGAGCTGCGAATCAAGGTCCCAAGCATTGCGGTGATCGAGCTGCTCTTGCAAAACACCCATCTCGGCAAGCAGTGTGTCGTAATCGGCATCAGGGCTAGCCATCTCTTCTGAGATCGCATTAAATCGATTGAGCATTCCGATTGTCTCGGCAACACCTTCTTGAACATTCTCAAGAACGTTCTTGGTCTCATCGAGTGGAGGCTCCTGCAAGAGGATTCCCACTGAATACCCCGGAGAGAGGAATGCTTCGCCATTAGAAGGCTGTTGCATACCAGCCATGATCTGAAGGACAGTGGACTTACCAGCACCGTTAGGACCGACCACGCCGATCTTTGCGCCTGGATAAAATGCCAGGGTCACATCATCAAGAATTACCTTGTCACCATGCGCTTTACGCGCCTTC
The DNA here is from genome assembly GCA_903916775.1 of uncultured Actinomycetes bacterium. Lineage (GTDB taxonomy): Bacteria > Actinomycetota > Actinomycetes > Nanopelagicales > Nanopelagicaceae > PALSA-747. The sequence goes on along the minus strand of CAIWXY010000004.1, from coordinate 3,488 downwards.
TTCATCGTATAAATGAACTCAGCCATGGTCCAACCTTATCGGTTAGAATTGCACCGATCACATTCCACACTATCTGCGCCTGTAGCTCAGTCGGATAGAGCACTCGCCTTCTAAGCGAGTTGTCGCTGGTTCGATTCCAGCCAGGCGCGCTCATTCATCTCTGAAAAGCTGTTTAAACATAAAAAAGGCCGGCCACCCCGTGATGGGATGGCCGGCTTTTTAGTAACTAGTACGACTAGCGGCGTGCGTTACTTAGAAAGCTTTGCAACCAAAGCTTGGTCGTGCGCAAGGACTGTACCCGTGATTGGTGAGAATCCAAGACCAGCAGCTGTTGGGCAAGCTGGATCTAGTAGGTAGTTGATAAAGCTTGTTACAGCGTTTGCGTTTGCTGTTGTTAGAGCTGAATCAACAAGTGCGTATGAAACGATACCGAGAACGTATGCACCAGGTGTCTTTGTTGAGTAATCGAACTGTAGGAGACCCTGCGCGTTGAATGTTCCAGCGTTAACAAATGCAGCTGTTGCTGCAGCTGTTGGGCCAGACCAATCGCCGTTTGCATCACCGATAAGTGCGTTACGTAGCTTGCCTGTTGCGTATGAAGGCTCAAAGTAACCGATTGAGTAAGGTGTCTGGTTCATCAATGCAGCAACTGAAGCTGATCCTGTTGCTGTCTGGATACGACCGATGTTCGCTGTATCGTTGACGTTTCCAGGGAATACTGATGTAAATACCTTGCCTAGTGGCTTTGTCCAAACAGATGAGATTGTCTTATCTGGGTTGTTTGTGAAGAGCTTCAAGAAGTTCTGGGTTGTTCCTGAAGAGTCTGCGCGAGCAACGATGTGGATTGGTTGGTTAGGAAGTGTGTAGTGACGAGCAATTGACTGTGTGCGAAGCACGATTGGGTTGCCCTTTGAATCCTTCACTGCGTTTCCTGAAGCATCCTTCTTGTAGATAACAACAGTAGCTGAGCCATTGTTGTCAGCTGCGATCTCTTGGTCGCTCCAGTTTGTGACCTTGCCAGCGAAGATATCTGACAATGTCTTCTGTGAGAGGTAAAGATCCTTTGTACCAGGAAGGTTGTAACCAACAGCGATAGGTGCCATTGCTACTGGAATATTGAGAACTGAAGACTTTGCAGGTGTGTAACCTGAATCAGAGAAGTTAACATCGCCGATTCCTGCATCTTCGTTTGACTGGCCTGTGCCAGAAGAAGAAGAGGTGTAGTTGAATGTGTTGCCTGTGCTTGTCTGCCAAGCAACCTTACATGCGTTGATTAGTGGTGCGTCGAATGATGAACCGCCACCTGTAACAGTGAGGCCACCAGCGAAAGCTGCTTGTGCTGAAAGAGCGGCTGCGACAACTGCAACAGCGGCGACCTTCAATGAGCGAGAAAGCTTCATTTAATGCCTTTCGTTTGATCGTCTGATCGTGAGGGATTTCATGGATATGGAGTACTACGTGACGAAACATTAGAAGGCGGCGGAAACTGCGGGTGCACCTCTCGCATACAGCCCACAAACAGAAAGTGAACAGTGGGTTAACTGACCCCGCTGTTCACTCTTGAAAAGCTCGTTGGATTGCCGACAGTCAGCAACCTTTCGGTATCAACCAAATCGTCCTGTCACATAGTTTTCTGTGCGCTGATCTTTTGGACGGGCAAAAATCTCATTGGTCGATCCAGCCTCGATCATCTGTCCAGGGCCGCCATCAGAAAGGAAGAAGGCCGTGTAGTCAGAGACGCGTGCAGCTTGCTGCATATTGTGAGTAACAATGACGATTGTCACAGAAGATGAGAGGTGCGAAATTGTCTCTTCGATCTTCAGAGTTGATCCTGGATCAAGAGCCGAGCAAGGTTCATCCATCAAGAGAACTTGTGGACGCACCGCGAGAGCGCGAGCGATACACAAACGTTGTTGCTGTCCACCAGAGAGAGCGCCACCGTGAGTATTGAGGCGATCCTTCACTTCAGACCACAAACCTGCGCGCTCTAGGCACTCTTCAAGGAGCTCATCTTTGTTAGCAGTCTTGAGCTGTGCCAACTTAAGACCAGCAAGAACATTCTCAGCGATTGTCATTGAAGGAAATGGGTTTGGCTTTTGGAAGACCATGCCTACTTTTAGGCGAATCTTTGTTACATCTGTACCTGGTGCATAAATGTCTTCACCATTGAGAAGTACTTCACCGGCCATTGCAGCGCCTGGAATAAATTCGTGCATTCGGTTGAGCGTGCGAAGGAATGTTGACTTACCGCAACCTGAAGGACCGATCAGAGCAGTCACTGTGCCAGGCCAGAAGTCCATAGAAACGTTTGCTAGCGCGTGCTTCTGACCAAACCAAGCATGGATACCGCGAGCCTCTAGACCCACTCCCATAGCTTGAGTGCCAGCAGTTTTCACTTCACGCTTTGAAGCGATCGATGAGAGCGTATTTGGCTGCGTATTGGTTTCCATGTTTTCTCCTTGGTCATTCACGTCAAAATTCTCGGTGCTCATTTGCCAACCTTTCGATTACCTAAGGTGCGGGCCAAGCCAAACAAAATGAGGACGATCGCGAGCAGAACAAGGAGTCCAGCCCACGCACGGGTAACAGAGTCAGTTGTTCCGGTGCCAAAGCTCTGCCAAATGTAATTTGGTAGCGAGCCCATTGGGCCGTGGAACATATTCCAGTTCACGCTGTTATTTCCGCCAGCGAGAAGCAAGATCGGTGCGGTTTCGCCAGCAACACGGGCGACACCCAAAATCATTGCTGTGATCAATCCACTTCGAGCTGCAGGCAAGACAATCATGATCACTGTGCGCCACTGGGTACCACCCAGAGCAACACCAGCCTCACGAAGATCTTGTGGGATCAAAAGCAATACTTCTTGAGAGGTGCGAGCAACGGTTGGAATCATCAAAATTGCTAAGGCGAGTGAACCCTCAAAACCATTAAGTGTTTTTGTTAGTGGGTACACAATTGAAGCGAGAATAAAAAGACCGGCGACAATTGATGGGACACCAGACATCGCTTGAACCAAGAACTGAATCGGACGGGTGAAGCGTCCCTTGATTTCGGTGATGTAAATAGCTGTAAGCACTCCGATAGGAACGCTGATGATCATTGCAAAAAGAACGAGCAGGAATGTACCGATAATCGCGTGAAGCAATCCGCCTTGATTGGTTGGATCTTGGAATGCATTGGAGTGCATGTCTTTTGTGAACAGAGTCCAATGAAGTCCCTTGTGACCGCGAACCCATACAGTGAGAAGAATGCTGACAATCGGTGTAATCGCTAGACACACTGCAGCAGTAACAAATCCTCTGAACAAAGAATCTGCACCAGCTGCGCGACCACCCTTAACAAAGTTATAGATGTAATCAATAGCGACGAAAGCGATGAAGAAGATAATCGCGTAAGCAAGCTTTCCCTTAAGTGGAGTTACTGCAACTAAGCCAACTGTGAACAGTGCCGAGCCAAGAAAAATTGCGGCTGTTTTGATTCGATCTGAG
>CAIWXY010000003.1 GCA_903916775.1 uncultured Actinomycetes bacterium | reverse complement strand
GTACTCAGAAGTAAATAACTTCGCCTTCGTAGCGAAGTAGTTCTCCATAGTGTGGTGATAATCCAAATGATCTTGAGTCAGGTTAGTGAAAGCGGTTATGGCAAAGCGAGCACCGCCAATACGTTTTTGATCGATCGCATGACTGCTCACCTCCATCACCATATTTTTCACATGGCGCTCTCGCATCACTGCCGCAAGAGATTGTAGAGTTGTGGCTTGCGGTGTGGTGAAATCCGATGGAAACTGATCGCCGTCAATCGAGATACCAACTGTGCCGATAAATCCAGCGCTGCGTCGCTCAAACTGCCAGAGCTGATTGAGCAAAGTAGCCGTTGTTGTCTTCCCATTGGTGCCCGTGATTCCCACGGCTCCAAGTGATGAAAATGGTGAACCATAAAACCAGGCGGAGACATCGCCCGCAAAGAGTGATGGATTTTCGATGACAAGAGTAGGCAACTTTCCTGCAGCAATCTCCGCGCCAGCCCGATCTGTGAGAAGTGCACTCACCCCGAGAGTGATGAGTTGATCTACATAGCTAGCGCCATGATGTTTTGCGCCGGGCACGGCTATAAATAAATCTCCTGATTGAGCGCTGCGCGAATCACTTGAGACTCCAGTAAAAACAGACGCACTAGCTTGCTCAGCAACCCCAAGAAAACGAGAAAGCTCCCCGAGCGAACGCGAATAATCGACCAAAGGACGTAGCTCGATCATGGCTTCACAACCTTTTTTCGCACCGCGGGAGTTGAAGGTGGGACAGTTGCTAGTTTATCCAACTGAGCCTGATTAAGCGGGTAAGGGACCGTTGTTGATGGAGCCGGAGCAATTCCCTTTTCTTGCAATACAAAACTCATTACCTTCTTAAAGACGGGGGCTGCGATAACGCCACCAAAGTGAGCTCCCTGCGGATTTTCAATAACGACGCTGACCACGTATTGAGGAGCGGCAGCTGGTGCCATCCCGATAAACGAAGCCGTGTATCCACGGTAGCAACCACAGGATGGGTCAACTCGCATCGCGGTTCCAGTTTTTCCTGCGATTTGATAACCCGGAATCTCTGCTTCTGGCGCCGTACCAGCTTCAGAGACAACACCTTCGAGCATGGTTCGAATCTTTGCCGCAGTGTCGGCGCTAACGACCTGAGTCTGGGTGCCCGGCTTTGATGGGGTGTAATTTCCATTCGCGTCATATGTGCCAGCAATAACGTTAGGAGTAACGCGTACGCCGTTATTTGCAATGGTTGAGAAGACCATTGTGGCCTGCATTGGAGTTACGGAGTAACCCTGACCAAAAGACATTGTTGGCGCAGAGGAATGAGACCACGAAGATACTGGGTGCAAAATTCCGTCAGATTCACCGCCGAGATTGGATCCTGTGTTCTGACCAATTCCAAACTTTTGTAGATAATCATAAAAAGTCTGATTCGGCATAGATGCACCGATTTGAATTGCACCAATGTTGGATGAGACAGCTAGGACTCCTGCTGTAGTGAGGTGTTCGGTTGGATGATTTGTGTCATCCTCAAAGATACGACCACCCGCTTTGAGCCTGTTCGGGATTGTGTAGACCGTTGTTGGGGTTGTCGTTCCCTGTTCTAACGCAGCTGCAACAGTAATGACCTTGCCAGTAGATCCTGGTTCATACACATCCTGCACTGCAGGGTTGCGAATCGAGTTAAGAGTAATGGTCTTCGGTTTAGCGGGATCAAATGTTGGCGCGCTTGCTTGAGCCAAAATCTGGCCAGTTTTTGGATTAATAACAATGACAGTGCCGGAGAGCGCTTTGGCTGATTTCACTGCGCTAGTAATTGCATCTTGTGCTGCCCACTGAACATCTCTATCAATCGTAAGTTTGATGTCTGTGCCTGGTTTGGCTGCGGTAGTAAATTGCTGAGAACCCGGAATTATCGCTCCAGCCCCGTAGGCATAGTCGTACTGGCCATTGACTCCAGAGAGTTCAGAATTAAGGCTAGCTTCAAGGCCAGAAGCGCCAGTTCCATCGGGATGAGTGAATCCGATCAATGAAGCGACCATTGAACCCGTTGGATATTCGCGGGTGTAAGTATTTTCAGCGAAGAAGCCCACGATTCGTTGGGCATATCCAGCAGCAGTTTTCTCAACCGAGTGGTTATAGGTACTGATCGCTGCTTGCAGGTTATCCCACACTGCAGGCGCTACTGGATTGGCAATGATCTGATAGCGGCGAGTTCCCGTAAGCAGCGCTTGAAGTTTGTCTACTGGCATACCTAGGACGCTTGCGGTAACACTAGCTGTCTTAGCTGGATCAGTGATCATGGTCTGATCGACCACAATTATCTTTGCGGCATCGCTTCGTGCGAGCACGATTCCATTGTTGTCAGTGATGGTTCCTCGAGGAGCAAGAAGCACGGATTGAGTGACCATCTCATCATTGGCTCGCGTCGTGTAAGCATGCGCGTGCCACACCTGAACATAGAGAAGTCTTATGCCAAAAAGTGAAAAGAAGAAAAGCATCGCCAGCAGGAGATATCGGACTCTCTGAGCAAAATCCGATTGCTCCATCATGGTTTGTTGACCGTTAAGTTTACAAAGTTATTGGTAAGTTGTGGGCCCATGCCAAGTTTTGTTGCACGTGCCGCTAGTTGATCAGGTGAAGAATATGAGGCCACCTGATTAAGCGTTGCATCGCGTTGATCACTGACGCTAGCCACTTTGAGCTTCAAGTTTTCCATTGTGAATGCACCAGATGTGAGAGATGTGTTAATTGCTAGTAGTGCTAGGAGTCCGGCAATAAAGATACTTGCGATAATTGCTATGAACTTTCCGTTGTCGACACTTGCTGCGTTATCTACCGAGAGATCAGGCACCAACTTAAGAGCGGCTCTGGTTCGATTTGCAAGATTAAAATCTCGAACAACTCGAGTGCGAACTGGAGCAGTCGTGAGCGGTGAGGCTGGGGATGCTGGAGAAAATTGTGTCAGTGCCATTATGCGGCCAACCTTTCGATTGCGCGTAGTCGCATTGAGCCGGCACGTGGATTTGCCTCAATCTCTTCTTCAGCCGCTCCCTCACTACCGCGCATCACTAATGCGTACTTGGCGGCGCTATTTGGAAGCTCGACTGGCAGACCCCGGGGTGTGGTTGAGGTTGTAATTGCAGTGAAATCAGCTTTAACAATTTTGTCTTCTAAAGATTGATACGCCATTACGACAACTCGACCTTTGATTGCAATTGCAGCGAGGGCTGCTGGAATCGCGCGCTGAAGCACGGCAAGTTCTTGATTCACTTCGATACGCAGCGCCTGAAAAGTGCGCTTGGCAGGATTGCCACCTGTGCGTCGAGCTGGAGCCGGAATGGAATCTTTGACTAGCTCGGCTAAGGCTTTAGTCGAGTGAAGCGTTCCGGCCTGACGTGCAGCAATGATGTTATCGACAATCCGTGGAGCAAACTTTTCTTCACCATAGAGGCGCAAGATACGAATAAGCGCACCGCGCTCGTAGGTATCAAGCACGATTTGAGCGGT
>CAIWXY010000002.1 GCA_903916775.1 uncultured Actinomycetes bacterium | reverse complement strand
CGCAAGACCGACTGATACGAGTGCGGTTGCCATGATGATGCCGAGACGTTTCATGTGTTGTTCTCCTGGTTGGATTTTACTACCCTAGGATGGCGCTGAATACGGGTTCCAGCCTGCCTTCTTTGACCTCGACGAGTTCATAGGTAGCAACCTTCGTCAAGTCGGTTGTGGTCAGAAATTGCTCTGCTGATTCGTCTGTGATGTTAAAATATTCGTTTCCTTCTTCGCCTTTAATGGTTACGTAAATTTTCTTGCTGAATTCTTTGCTCATATTGTCCTCGTGTTGGTTGGATTTTACATCTGCTGCGGTGAAAGTGGTTGGCTAATGATTTTGGAGTGGTTCGTATCCGGAGCACTCACATGGTTCGTTATTGGGCCCTGACGAGGATTGACATATTCCGAATTCCTCATCATGGAATTCTCCGGGATGGGTGCAGTGCTTGCAGGAAGGAAAGCTCTCAGCCTCACGCTGCTGTATCCACATAAAGTAGTTTATGGTGTCGTTTGAAGCATCCTTGCGTATCTCTTCAATCCTCTCGCGGGTAAGGTTAGCCATTGGGGTTCTCCTTGTGCCAATCCATGCTCCATAAAATAATGAAGCAGCTCCATCCAGTAACGCTTTGATTGATAAGCATCACTCGCCTTTCTTCTGCGCGATAGCTTCAAGAGATTTGGCTATGCTATAAATAGGCGCGCTGAAGAACATTAGGGTAAGTACCCACAGGCAAAACACACTAAATATTTCCATCACTCACCCTCCTTCCGCCCGAGGACTTCTACTACGGCAGGAAGGTCTAACGGAGAACACCGCCCTACGAAATGTCTCTCAACCACCGACAACGGCAGCTGGCAAAACAGCAATATTGCGTCCTGTGCCTGCTTTAGCTTGTGCTCGATCTGGCGTTTACTTTCGATAAGCCCTTTCATAGCTTCTAGTCCTGCTGGTGACATACGTTTGTCACATGTTCTTATGTGCTCTTGCATTGGGGCCCACTGGTTATTATCTGGTATAATTGGATCGGTTTTCCAGCCGCAGTAAATACACATAATACGTTTTTTCTCTTGCAGCTCCGCGATGGTGCGTAGGGCTTCGAGCAACGATTCCTCTCGAAACATCAATTTTGCTTTGTCCGATAGTCCTTCACTAAGCGTAGGCAACTTCACTTCTTCGGTCATCACTTCACCTCGTCCAGTGCAGCAATAGCAATGTCCGCACAAGTATCTGCCCATGTTTTATTGGCGGTAACAAGATCACTGCTACCTCTAGCCAAATTGAATGCCGCAATCAGCTTTTCTCTGCGCGGGTCTGGCTTGGGAAATTTTGCGGCGTTGCGACGACGAATAAGCTCTCTACACGCCGCGCCTACGCTATCCTTGGCATCACCTTTGGATTGCAGAAATACCACATATAACACATCAATCTCAGCTTCCGATGGCGGTTCAATCGGTAATTGCAAGTGAACTGCGGCAGCGCGCGCCATTGCGCTGAATCGCATTCTTGCCTTGTCGCTTATAAACGGTGGTTTAATTCCTCCATGTTCAGTAAAAAACAATGTTTGTGCCGCCATCTCTACCTGCTGCTCGGTCAACTTCGATACGTCAATCATTATTGCCTCCAAAAAACGCAAGGAACAGAATTAACACAGCTACGAACACGATGAATCCAAACGGCATCACTTGGCTCCTAAAATAGCGTCGATGTACTTGCTCAGTTCGAAAAT
>CAIWXY010000001.1 GCA_903916775.1 uncultured Actinomycetes bacterium | reverse complement strand
CTGCGGCTGTTCCTATTCGCCAGACTATGGTGAAGGAAGATCCATTTAATAAGACTTTGTCGACACAGCTCAGCACTGATATTTCTTCAGCTACACCTTCAGTGAAGAAGTAGCATGAAAGTATCTGTTGTTGGTCAGGGTTATGTCGGGCTGCCACTAGCAATTGCTGCTGCCAATGCTGGACATGTGGTGGTCGGGATCGACACCAATCCTGATTTAGTTGCTTACTTAGATAGCGGTCGATCACCGATCAGAGATGTGGCCGATACTTTCATAAGTAGCGTCTTAGGCTCGTTTTATAGTGTTAGTACTGGCTATGAATCTATTGGGTCATCAGATGTCGTGGTGATCTGTGTACCGACACCTCTGGATAGCTCTCATGAGCCTGATCTAAGTGCGCTTACCTCCGCGTTGGGCTCTGTTGCATCGCAGCTTGTGGCAGGAACGCTGGTGATCATCGAATCCACTGTTGCGCCGGGTACAACCCGTGGGCTGGTGGCAGATATTTTGAACCGAGCTGGCGTGGGATACGAGCTGGCATATTCACCAGAACGAATCGACCCAGCTAACAAGACTTGGAATGTGACTAATACACCCAAGTTGGTTGCGGGAATAACGGATAGCGCACGTGATCGTGCTCTGGCTTTCTATTCTTCATTTGTTTCTTCAGTATCATTTGGTAGCTCTGTCGAGGTAATCGAAACCGCCAAATTGTTAGAGAACAGTTTTCGTTTGGTCAACATCTCATTTATTAATGAGGTTGCGGGATTTTGTTCCAAGCTAGGGATCGATGTCAGAGAAGTTATCGATGCTGCAGCGACAAAGCCATATGGCTTTATGCCTTTCTATCCAGGCGCTGGAGTAGGTGGACATTGCATTCCCGTCGACCCGTCGTACTTAGCAGCAGCTGCGCGCACCGTAGGTGCACCGATGCGATTTATTGATCTGGCGAATGATGTGAATCTCTCGATGCCCTCCTACTTTGTTGGGGTCGCTAGCGGCATGTTGGGCTCGTTGGTTGGTCGCAAAATATTGGTGGTGGGTATTGCATATAAGCCAGATGTGGCCGATGTGCGCGAAACCCCTGCCGCTGGGTTGATCTCGCTGCTTCGCAAGGCTGGAGCACTGGTGAGCTGGCACGACGAATTAGTTGGTACATGGAACGGGGAGCTGACATCACCGCTCTCTGCGGGCTATGACTTGGCGATATTGGTTAATCCTCACACGGGTACTGATCTAGGCTTACTTGGAGATACCCAACTCCTTAATACACGTGGTGGTTACTAGTGAAGTATTTAGTTACAGGCGGCGCCGGCTTTATCGGTTCTCACGTCACCGATGCGCTGATTGCGCGCGGGGATAGTGTGATCTGTCTCGATAATCTCTCTACCGGCAACTCCCACAACATCGAGCATCTTGTAGGCAATCCTTTATTTGAATTTATCTCGGGCTCAATCCTGGATGTCGGTTTGGTAGACAACGTTGTGGCGCGAGTGGACCATGTCCTTCATTTTGCTGCAGCCGTTGGCGTATTCACGATCGTGGATAAACCATTGGAATCGCTGATTACTAATCTGCGTGGAACTGAAAATATTTTAGAAGCCGCACAGAAACATGGCGCCGAAGTATTGATCGCATCGAGCTCTGAGGTCTATGGCAAAAATGGTGGCGGACCGCTCAACGAAGAGTCCGACCGAATTGTGGGTTCACCACTCAAGAGTCGTTGGTCGTATTCAGAAGCCAAAGCGATCGATGAGTCGATGGCCTATTTTTATTATCAAGAAAAGCGCTTAGCAGTTCGCTTGGTGCGTTTTTTCAATACCGTTGGTCCACGTCAAGTAGGTCACTACGGAATGGTTGTGCCACGTTTTGTCTCGGCAGCGCTAGCGAACGAACCGCTGACTGTGTATGGAAGTGGATCGCAATCTCGCTGCTTCTGCCATGTTTACGATGCAGTGGCTGGCG